>NZ_CEVYAT010000039.1:0-10850 GCF_982402205.1 Parolsenella sp.
GCGCATGGCGGCGCCACGGCACGCGCCACGCGAATTCTTCTCGGCCGCGTCGCGGCAGCCCGCCTGGCGCTCACCAGCCCGTCCTATGCTCGCGAGCGCCCCATCGCCCCGACCGCCTCGAACGCATCGCCTCACAAACCCCACGAACGCCCTTCTCGGCAGCAAATTCACTAGAACGCGCAGCTCACGAACTTGTATATCAATCAATGGGCAATCGTTTTCGCACGAGTTTCCAACGCGCTTTTATCGAATATCAAAGAATATTCTTGACAAATTGCGCACGATGCTTTTTCCGAGGTTCCGAGGTTAGTTAATCAATTAACAAAATGCGATGGCTATTCATCTACCTGCACGTTTGCCGATTTCGCGTTGCGCATATGTTAGTCCCTACGATAAAACACTTCCTGTCAAGCAGCCACGCCAAGGCTTGCAAAGGCACCGCAGCGCCCGCGGGCCCAACGTGGCATGGGACCAAGCTGGTCAAAGGAGGAGAACGTGAAGATCGTAGGAGTTAGCGCCTGCACCGTCGGCATTGCTCACACCTACATGGCCAAGAAGGCCATCGAGGACGAGTGCGCCAAGCGCGGCTGGGAGTGCAAGGTCGAGGCCCAGGGTGGTATGGGCATCGAGGACGAGCTCACGCAGGAGGACGTCGATTCCGCGGACCTCGTCATCGAGACGATCGACGTGGGCATCGAAGGCGAGGACCGCTTCGAGGCCAAGGCCACCGAGGATCGCCTCTACAAGGTTGGCACCGCCGACGCCATCTCCGACGCCGCCAAGGTGATCGATGACGCCCTGGCCGCCGCCGGCATCGACGCTTCCGCCACCGCCGCCAAGGCCGAGGCCGCGCCCGTCGAGGACGCCAAGCCCGTCGCCACCGCCGCTCCTGGTGGCCCCAAGCCCGCCGAGAAGAAGTCCATCTTCGCCGAGCCGGGCAAGACCCTGCTTAACGCCTTCAACACCGGCGTGAGCTACTTCATCCCCATCGTCGTCATCGGCGGCGTGTTCCTCGCCTTCTCCCTCGCCTCCGGCACCGCCGGCGCGTCGGGCATGGAGGTCACGAACCCGTTCATGGTGTCGCTGAACACCATCGGCATGGCCGGCATCTCGATGATGATCCCGGTGCTCGCCGCCTACATCGCCTACTCGATGGCCGGCAAGCCCGCCCTCGCCCCCGGCTTCGTGCTTGGTTACCTGGTTAACAACGCGGTGACCACCCCGAGCGGCGCCAGCGTCTCCACCGGCTTCCTGGGCGCCATGATCATGGCCGTCATCTGCGGCTACTTCGTCCGCTGGATGAAGACCTGGAAGGTCAACGACACGATCAACACGATCATGCCGATTCTGATCATCCCGATCCTCACCTCGCTCGTGCTCGGCATGGCCTACATCTACATCCTGGCCACCCCGCTCGGCTTCGTGATGGACTGGCTGACCGCCGCGCTCGGCAGCCTGCAGGGCGGCTCCGCCGTCGTCCTCGGCCTCGTCATTGGCGTCATGACCGCGTTCGACATGGGCGGCCCCATCAACAAGACGGCCTCCACGTTCACCATGGCCCTCATGGCCTCCAGCATCTACGGCCCCAACGGCATGTTCCGCGTCGCCGTCGCCGTCCCGCCGCTGGCCTGCGGCATCGCCTCGCTCGTTGCCCGCAACAAGTTCGATGACGCCGACCGCCAGATGGGCATCTCCGCCATCTTCATGGGCTGCATCGGCATCACCGAGGGCGCCATCCCGTTCGCCGTCAAGGACCTGGCCCACACCCTGCCGGGCATCTGCATCGGCTCTGCCGTGGGCGCTGGCCTCGCCGCTTTCCAGGGCATCGACTGCTACGTCCCGCACGGCGGCTTCATCGTGGCCCTTGCCACCAGCAACGTTGGCCTGTTCTGCCTTGACATCGTGATTGGCGCGCTCGTCGGCGCCGCCATCCTCGTTGTCATGAAGCCCAAGCTGGACAGCGCCAAGTAGTCTCGCTTTGCAACACCTGTGGCCCCGTGCGAGAATCTTTCGCACGGGGCTGCCTTGTTTCGCGGAGCGCGCAACGCCTGTGCCCCAATGGTCGGCCCAGCCCGCATCGCCCTCCCCTATAGAAAGGACTCACCATGAGCGGTTTTGTCAACGAGTGCAACATCCTGCTCAACCAGCACGCCACCAGCAAGGAGGAGGCGCTGCGCATCATCGCCGACGTCGCCACCAAGCTCGGCGTCGCCGATGACGCCGATGCCGTCTACCAGGCTTTCCTCGCCCGCGAGGAGATCGACAAGACCGGCATGGTCGACGGCTTTGCGGTGCCGCACTGCAAGAGCACGGCCGTGAAGAACGCCGCCGTCATCATCTTCAAGAACGACACCGCTCTCGAGTGGCCAAGCCTCGACGACAAGCCCGTCGACATCGCGATGGCCCTGCTCATCCCCGACTCCGAGGCCGGCTCCACCCACCTGCGCCTGCTGTCGAAGGCTGCCATGCTGCTCATGGACGACAACTTCAAGACCAAGCTGCGCGAGTGCAACGACGCCGCCGAGCTCGCCGCCACGCTCAACGTGGAGCTCGTCGCCTAAACGCGCATCGACGTTGCAACGCACCTAGGAAAGGCGGGAGCGGCCCGAATGGGCCGCTCCCGCCTTCTTTGTTGTTAGCACCCCATAGCCGTGAGCGCAAAAATCGTTGACCGCTGCCTCGTGCATTTCCGCAAGCCATCTCTCGCCAGCACTCGCGCTCGCGGCGGTCCTTCTCGTAAACCGCCAACCGACAAGCCCGCGTGCAGCCAACAGCGCCATTAAGGTCGGCACTCGCCTGCCTGAGGTTAGCTAGGATGCAAAACTCGCCCGCTCGAGAAGCGGTTTCGACCCGCTCGCCCGCAATCATCGCCTTCTGATTCAAATAGTTACATCAATTAGGTAACCTAATCCGAACTCAAAGAGTAGCCAGCGGACTCCCCTCTGCTTATCAGGCATTTTCATGCCCTGTGCGCCTACCTACTTAGGCATCCCCGAAGTAGGTTACCTAATTGGTGCACTTTTTATTAAGGGAGAATCTATGGAAGGCATCATTTGCGGTCCCTCGGCACTCAGCTACCTCAGGACACCACCCCAAGTGCTCGACTTGCTGCCAAGCATCCCCATCTCACAAGACCGGGCAACGCAGACATTCATATCGACAAGCCCAGCCTTTAAAGAACTCTTTGGCGAAACGGTTCATACACTCGTCTCAAGCGTCAGTGAACACACCAACGCCAAGCACATCAAGCAGCATCTTTGGTCGGGACCACTGCCACCGCAGGCAACTATAGATGGCCCCGTCGTTGGCACCGTGGCGTCTCCCCTGCTCACGCTCCTCACGCTCGCGCAGTACTGCACAGACATCGAGCTTGCCATGATCATGCACGAGTTCTGCGGCGAGTTCGCTGTCTATCGCCCGTCAGACGAGGTCGAGAAGGTCCTCCCTAAGACCAACGACGCGCGTTTGGCGTACGGCTGGGAGCGGGCGCCCTCAAAGGACAAGAGGCCCTCGAGCCTCTGGCAGCGCAGCCACCTCGTCGAGCCCCACGAGCTCGCGAGCTTTGCGCGCGAGGTGCGCGACCATCGCGGGGCGCGCCGTTTCGAACGGGCAGCAGCGATGCTTCAGGGCGTCACACTCTCGCCCCTCGAGGTGCGAACAGCCCTGCTCATGGGCCTACCACGCACGCTGGGCGGCCGCGGCATCAAGATCGAGACCAACGCGACCATTCGCTTCACGCAAGCGGCGAGCAAGATCGCCCATCGCAGCTACTGCATCGCAGACATCCTCATAACCTCGTCAGACGGCACGCACGTCGTCGACGTCGAGTGCCAGGGCACGAGCGCCCACGAAGGCATCGAGGCCAGGATCTCCGACGCCGACCGCACGACGGCACTCGAGTCGATGGGCGTGAGCGTTATCCTCGTCAGCCATGACCAAATCGCAAGCCACGACAGCTTCAACGTGGTCATGGACCTCGTCGAGCGCGAGCTGAGGCAGCGCCTCCCCGCCCAGACCAGTCGCATGGTCAAGAGCGAGGAAGCGCTGCGAGGAGACCTGTTTCAGGAGTGGGAGACGCTCGGGATGGCCCAGAACGATGGCAAGGTCGACGCCTCCGCCCGAACCAAGGCCGAGGCAAAGGCAAAGGCCAGGGGCGGCGCCAAGGCCGCGACCAAGCCGGGCACCGCAAAACACAAGGCCGAGAAGAACGCCGTCGCGGCAGCAGAGGCCAAGGAGACAACCATGGCCAAACCCAAGCAGACCCCCAAGCGCTAGCTACTCAGCCAGGGCAAACGCAAAGGCGAACGAGCCGGGGCCGCAGTGCGAGGTGATGACGTTCTGCGTGTCATACCAGCGAACCTCGGAGAAGCCCAGCTCGCGCACGCGCTTCTCGGCAGCCTGCTGAATCGCGAGCGGCAGGCCGCACGAGCGCACCAGAAAGGCCGTCGAGGTGTCGGGCGTACCCTGCACCAGCAGGTGGTCGATAAGGCCAAGGGCGCACGGCTCCATCTTGCCGCGCAGCTTCTTGGTGGCCACCAGACGGCCGTCAATGAGCTCGATAATGGGCTTGATGCGCAGCAGCGTGGCGCCCACGAAAGCGGCGTTGGACAGGCGGCCGCCGGCGCGCAGGTAACCCAGGTCGCCGGGAATAAAGCCCATGCGCACGCGGCGAGCGTAGGCCTGAGACCACTCGAGCAGCTCGGAGATCGTGATGTCGGGGTTAGCGGCGAGGTGCTCGGCCGTCTTGCGCACCACGAGGCCAAGGCCAATGGTCACGTGCGCGGAGTCGAACATCGAGATGTAATCGCGGCCCTCGGCAGCCGTACGGGCGCTCTCGAACGAGCAGGTCGTCACCGCAGAGTAGGCGATGTAGAGGATGTGGGCATCGGGGCGCTCGGCGTGGATGCGGTCGAAGACGGCCGCGAAGTCGGCGGGCATGCTGCCGCTCGTGTGGGGAAGAACGCCCAGCTGGCGGCACTCCTCGAGCATCTCGGCGGGGTCGAGCGAGCCGTCGTCGATCGTGACGTCGCCGATGGAGACATGCATGGGAACGATCTCGACGCCAAGCTCCGCGGCCTCGGCGGCACTAATGTCGCTTCCCGACTCGGTGACGATGACGATGTTGCTCATGGAATCCCCCTGTCCTCAGCCGCGGCGCGGCACGGTAAAGCGAGCGGCACGACGGCGCCGGCACGTTCGCGATTGACATAAAACCGCACGCAACAGCCCCAAAACTGTCACATATTGATAATTGTTGCACAGGCGAGCCGTCCCTATGTTCGATAACCAGATGTAAAGCTGGGGAACGGTAGCAGGCATCCCTATGCCGCGAAGACCCGGGGCGAGAAGAGCGAGAGGGGTCAAGACGAAAAGGGCGGCCCCGCCGAGAAGGCAAGGCCCTCCCGAATCGGGGGCGGGTATGGCATCAGAGCCCCAGAGCAAGTTTTCTGCCTGCGACAATAGCCAAGAGGGGCAGAAGAAGGTGTGGCGCGAGCGGAGAGGCGCCCAGGGGGTCGCAGTGGCCCAAGGAACACCGGCGCCGCCATCCGATATGCCGCGTAGGCCATCTCGCATAGAGCGGCCCCTTTGTGCGGGATCAGCCACTTCGCATTTGTCCCACTTTACGCGAGGATCGGCTAGTTCGTACCTCCCCACTATGTGCGACGACCGGCCCACTCGTGCTCGTCCCCACTAAGTGCAGGATCGGCCCGCTCGTACTGTCCCCGCGCATCGCCCCTACATACCAAAAGAGGCCGGAACCACTTGGTTCCGGCCTCGCCAATTTGGTGGGCGTTACAAGATTTGAACTTGTGACCTCTTCCGTGTCAGGGAAGCGCTCTCCCCCTGAGCTAAACGCCCGAAGCTTGGGGTGCGCGTTTCGGCGCGAGGAATAATATACTGAAGCTTCTGCCCCCGCGCAACCCCAAATCTCAACTTTTTTTGATTTGCTCGAAAAAGTTTGAGAAAGGCGAGGTAGATGCACCGTCAGCCTCAAAAGGCCGCAGCATTCTCGCACTCACGTCCGCAAGATGGGACATGCCGCGCCCCATGGAGTGCGGCACGGCGGCGCCCACGCTCGCCATACGCTGCACTACGCAGCCACCCGCGCACCCACGCGGCCAGCGAGCCACGCGCCTCGCACACTCGCGCAACCCGCAAGCCGCACCCCAAAGCGCCTACTTGTTGGGCTCCAGATCCTCCCCCACCACAAGGTTCTGGAACCGGTTCTCGATGAACTGGTCCGAGAAGTGCGCGTCAACGTACTCGTCCACCGGGTTCGCCGGCGGAATTCCCAGGTCCCTCTGCGCCTTGCGGTAGAAGCAGAACACCGTCGCGAGCATGTCCACGATGAGAAACGCCGTCATGAGCGCCACGAGGATCACCTGCAGGCGACTCGTGGGCTCACCGATGCGGTAGATCACCTCGGGCATAACCACGCGGCACCAGATGAGCCCGATGACGCCCCACGCAAAAATGAAACGCCACGCAATCCACTGGGTAATCGCGTCGGGCAGGCCAAGGTAGGTCCAGGACTGCGCATGGAAGAGGTTCTCCATAAGCATGCCCGTCGTCTGCTCCAGGCCACCACCGAGCAGCGCGGAGAGCACAAAGACCTGCCCCATGGGCGCCTTGCGGAAGTTCCACAGCACCATCGTGAGCAGGCACGCCCCAAAGCCGTACAGCGGCGAGAACGGGCCCCACACGAGGCCCACGCGCAGCTCGGTGCGCCCCGACGACACGAACATCCACACCATCTCGAGCACGAGCCCCGCCACGCTCGCCACCATGAAGATAATCACGTAGTGGTAGAACCCCGGCCGCATGTGGTCGAGGTAGTCCTCGCGCACCGCGGAGCGGGCCTCCTTGAGCGCCTGGACCTGCTCGGTCGAGAGCTTGGGCTTGGGCTGAGTCTTGAGGTCCGCGTAGGCTGGGTCGTGGCTCTTGTGCGCCCTGCGGCGCCGCGCGCGGTCGAGAATGACCTTGTCGGCGGCCTCGGTAAGCTCCTCGGGCACCTTGCCGCGCCGAGCCAGCACGCGGAAGCTGCGACCGCGCGCGAAGCGGTAGCCCACCATGCGCGCAAGGTACTGCACGAGCACGTAGACGAGCCCTATGAGCGCGAGAAGAATCAGGACGTTGAGCAAGGGAGCCCCTCACGAGACGGACGGCGCGAACGGACCCGCGCGCCAAGCCCTCCACAGGATGGCTGTTGGCGCGCCGGCTCTACCCCTATAGTATCCAAAAAAGAAACGACCCAACCGAAGCGGTTGGGTCGTACGAATTAGATGGAGGCGACGCCCAGATTCGAACTGGGGGTAGGGGCTTTGCAGGCCCATGCCTTACCACTTGGCCACGTCGCCATTGAAAAAGGGCCGGCCGGATGGCCGGCCCCGCATTCACATGGAGCGGACAACGGGGCTCGAACCCGCGACCCCCACCTTGGCAAGGTGGTGCTCTACCAACTGAGCCATGTCCGCGTGCGAGAAGATAGTATACGGAAAAGATCGCACGTTGCCAAGAGAAATCTTTGACGAATTTTGGCAGCATGATTTGGGGTCTAGAAGAGCGACGCGGCAAGCAGCGTTTGATTTAGAGAAGTGCTGCACAGAAGTCCGCCCCACTCCCCGAGCACCCACATTTACGCGCTCGGCCATCGAGTACCCCCATCGAGCACCCGGTTTTACGCGCTCGACCATCGAGCACCCGCTATTACGTGCTAGATGGTCTCGCGGTATGTAATAGCGGGTACTCGATGATTTAAGGGACGTAAAAGTGGGTGCTCAGGAATTCGGACGCGCAAGCAAAGCAGGGCAAAGAAGCGAAAGAGCTACAACCGCGCTTGAGCACACAGGCAGGTCACCAATCGCGCAGGCGCCCGAAACGTGCTCGATAGGTAACAAATAGGCCCTGGCGAGCCATGGCCTCCCCACGGCTCACGAGGCGCACATGCCTGATAGGTAACAAAAAAGCCCCGGCGAACCGGGGCTCTCAAATTCATGGAGCGGACAACGGGGCTCGAACCCGCGACCCCCACCTTGGCAAGGTGGTGCTCTACCAACTGAGCCATGTCCGCGTGCGAGAAAGTACTATACGCAAACTCCCGCCCTCGCGCAACATCATTTTCGAAAAAAATTTGAGCGTTTCTCAAAGTCGCAGGTCACAGCGCGAGAAGGGCAAAACCTCAAAACCCAGTCCAGGTCAGATGGCTACCGCCCGACCAGCAGCCCTGACGCCACGAGTCGTCGCAACCCTCGCCCACGTCCCGACCGCGTCCCCGCGCCACCGCGCCATCGCAGTCCTCGCCCGCGCTCCGCTGCGCCCTCGCGTCATCGCAGCCCGCGCTTACATCCCCGCGACGCGCTCCCCCGCCATCGGCGTGATGAGCTTCACGAGGCGCACCACGGTTCCCGCCCCGTTTGCCTTGCGGCCAATCTCGACCGAGTCCGCAAGCATCCGCATGAGCTTGATGCCGCGCCCGCGCTCGAGGTCCCCGCTCGTCTCGTCAGAAAGATCGGCCGCGTCCTCGGCGCCGTCGCCGGACCTGGTGGGGTCGAACCCGTCGCCGCAGTCGGCCACCTCGACCACCGCGCGGTCCGCGTAGACCGACACCGTGAGCAGCACGCCCTCGGCACTCGTGTGGTCAATCGCGTTACCCAGCGCCTCGCCGCCCGCGAGCGTCATGTCGAACACCTCGTCGGGCGTGAGGCCCGTCTGCGTGAGCAGCTGCTCGACGCGCCCGCGCGCCATCGACAGGCGCGACGGGTCGACCCGCATGGTGCCGTGCCACAGCGGCCGCACCGTGGGGTCGAGCGCGGGGATGGGCGGCTTGGGGCCCGCGCCCGTGACAGGCACGAAGTCGACCAGGCGGCAGATCACGAGCGAGCGATAGACCGACGCGCTGACGTTGACGAGCGACAGCAGCCCGCCAAGCTCGCGCAGCCGGCGCGCCTCTGAGAAGATGAGGCTCATGCCCAGGCTGTCGACGTAGGACGCCTGCGCCATGTTGAGGATGACGCGGCGGCACCCGCCCGCGATGCGCTCGTCGATGTAGGGGCGCAGCCGCGCGACGCAGCTCACGTCGAGGTCGCCCTCGACGGGAATCACGAGTATGTCGTCAGCGTTAGTCATAGGGGCATTCTGCCCACGCGGCCGCCGCTCTAACGCACGAGCGCCCACGTTGACCGCAAACGGCACGCAGAAGGCCTCTCAGGGCGCGAGAAGGACGCCAGGCAGGCACAGCCAGCAACGGGCACGCGTCGCTCGCACCCGCACTGCGGCCTGCGCACCACACACCGTCGCCGCACGCGTCGCCCCACGGCGCCGCCCTAACCCAGCTCGTCGAACCGCAACGTCACCATCGCAACGTCGTCGTCAAGGCTGCGCCGCGTGAACGAGTCGATACGTGCCAGCAGGCGGTCGAGCAGCCCCTCGTCGGACCCGCTCGTCTCCTCCATCACCGCGTCACGCAAGCCCTGCTCGCCAAAGAAGGCGCCGTGCGGGTCGCGTGCCTCGGTCACGCCGTCGGTGTAGAGCAGCAGGCGGTCGCCCACACGCAGGCGCACGTGGCCGTCGTGGTAGCTCATCGCCCTGAACGCACCCACCACGCCCGACTGCTCATCGAGGGTGAACATCTCGCGCGGCTCGGCGCGCAGGAAAATCGCGGGCGGGTGGCCCGCCGAGCAGTACGTGAGGGTCGCGCACTGCAGGTCGACGATGCCCACGAACATCGTGGCGAACGTCTCGAGGCGCGAGAACCCCAGCAGGAAGTTGTTGAGCAAGCGAATCATGCGCGCGGGCGGCTGACCCTCCCACGCGTAGGCACCGAGCGCCGTCTTGACGGCGGCCGAGACGCTCGCGGCCTCAACGCCCTTGCCCGAGACGTCGCCCAAAATCACGCAGGCGCGACGGTTGGGCAGGCGGATGAGGTCGTAGAAGTCGCCGCCCACGAGGGCCGCCTCGGTGGCCGACGAGTACAGCCCGTGGGCCGTGATGCCCTCGATGTGCTGCAGCTCGTTTCTCATGCCGCTCTGCAGCGCCTGCGAGATGCGCGTGTCCTTGATGCGGCGCTCGCCCGCCTCCGCGGCCTGGCGCACGTCGATGGCCACGCGGCGCAGAAAGTCGAGCTCGTCGGAGTCGATGGGCTCGGCGCCGGCATCACGCAGCACGAGGAAGCTGCGGCGCTCGCCGCCAAGCTCGCCCAGGTCGAGAAGGACGCCCGTGTCGTCGCAGCCCGAGACCTCGAGGGCCTCCACGAGCGCGCGGCTGCGCTCGATGGGCACCACAGCGATGCCCGCATCGGCGCGGGCGCTCACGAGCTCGTCTATGCCCGCGAGGATCGTGACCTCGCCCAGCCCGGGAAGGTCGGCCACGCACGTGTCGTTGAAGCTCTTGCAGATGAGGGGCACAAGCGTCACGTCGAGTTCCTTGCACAGGGCGTCAGTGAGGGGCGTGAGGTCGCCCTCGGGCGGGCGCGGGTCGTTCTCGACGATGTCGTGCAGGCGCTGGGCCAGGTCGTCGAGGCGCTGGGCGCGCTCGGCGCGCATCGAGGAGATGGCGGCCGCGAACTCGATCGAGAGGTACTGCGAGACCGAGTCGAGCAGGCGCGCGTCGTCGCGGCGCGAGGGGCGGGCCTCGGCCCAGCCCACCTCGATGATCGCGATGACGTGGCCGCCAAACCAGACGGGCACGCAGATGAGGCTCGCGAACGGTGGCACCTGGCGGGCCGGTATGCGGCAGCGCGCGCCTGACTCCTCATCGAGAAGGTCGCGCGTGGTGAGGGCGCCGGCGCGCAGGCTGCGCTCGGAGGGTGGCAGCAAGCGCAGACGCAGCGCGTGGCCCGCGCGGGTCACGAG
>NZ_CEVYAT010000040.1:0-10811 GCF_982402205.1 Parolsenella sp.
GACCGTGGCGCCAGACACGGTCGCGCAGCCACGCGCGTCTGGGCTCGAGGTCGCCGCTCGCGCACGCACCCTCGAAGTCGACGCCGCTCGCGCGCATGGCGTCGAGCAGCTGCGCGCCATAGGCGCCGCCCAGCGCGTAGGTGGGGAAGTAGCCCATATCACCACAGGACCAGTGGACATCCTGTAGGCACCCCAGGGTGTCGCTCGGCACCTCGAGGCCCAGATAGCTGCGGTAGCGCTCGTTCCACAGGGCGGGGACGTCGGCCGCGGTGGCCTTGCCGTCGAAGAGCAGCTGCTCGATCTCGTAGCGAATGATAATGTGGAGCGGGTAGGTGAGCTCGTCGGCCTCGGTGCGCACGAGGCCCGGCTCGGCGCGGTTCGTGGCGAGGTAGAGGTCACGCGCGCTCACGCCGTCGAAGCGGCCCGGGAAGTGGCGGCACAGGGTGTCGAGAAGCACGGGCGCAAAGGCCTCGGAGCGGCCCACGTAGTTCTCGAAGAAGCGGCTCTGGCTCTCGTGCACGCCGCTCGAGACGCCACCGTTCAAGATTGTGCGGTCGTAGGCAGGGTCGATGTTCTGCTCGTACATCGCGTGGCCGCCCTCGTGGAGCATCGAGTAGACGTTGCTGATGACGTCGTCCTCGTAGACGTGCGTGGCGATGTAGGCGTGGCGGCTGCAGACCGAGTCGGTGAAGGGGTGCTCGGTCTCCGACAGGGTGAGGGCGCTGGCGCGCAGGCCCTCGACGCGGAGCAGGTCGCGTGCGAGCTCCATCTGGGTGTCGTGGTCGAACGTGCCCTCGATGCAGCCGCGGCTGGGCTGCCAGCCGCGCTCGCGAATGGCGGCCACGAGCGGCACGACGCAGTTCTTGACCTCGGCAAAGAACCGGTTGTAGAAGGCGCGGGAGGTGCCGCGCTCGTAGGCGTCGAGCCAGGTGTCGTAGGGGTCTGCCGCGGGCGCGCGCAGCTTGGCGATGGTGCGCATGGAGCTCACCATCTGGTCGAGGCAGGGCGCAAAGCTCGCCCAGTCGTTGGCGCCCTTGGCGCGGGTCCAGACGTTTTGGGCCTCGCAGCACAGCTTCGCGAAGCCGGCCTGGACGTCTGCGGGCACGTCGACGCGCTCGGATCGCTCGCGCGCGAGCACGCGCACCTGCGCGGTGCGGGTCTCGTCGAGCTCGCCTGCCGCCGCAGCCTGGCCCAAGCGGTCGAGCACCTGGCCGGTCTTCTCGCAGCACAGAAGCTCGTGGACCTCCTCCTCGAGGGTGGCCAGTGCCTCGGCGCGCGGACTTGCGGCTTCCCCGGGGTCGCAGGTCTCGCCCGCGAACATGATCGAGGTCGTGGCGTGGCGGTGGGCAAACAGGTGAGCCTGCAGAGAGTCAAGCTTGCGCAGGTCCTCTTCGATGGTGGGCATGGTCTCCTCCTTGGTGGTTGGATGAGTCGAGTGTACTCGCTACGCGGGCCTGCGGGGTGGGGCGACGGCCGCGGGCCCGGACCCGCGCGACCGTCCCACCTCACCCAAGCCAGACCTTCGCGTCCGTCCTTCTCGTTCCAAAAAAAAACATGACGCCCGCCCGCACCTCAGGCTCTGCGTTTTCTGTCAGGGCGGGGGAGCGCCGTGCCATGAGTTGCATAATTATTAGGACTTCTCGGCGTGTCCCGGACGCGCCCTGATGCGTCATCCCCGACGCTGCTCGCACAAGACTGAGGAGAACTTCATGAAGTACTTCGGAACCGACGGCTTCAGGGGCCGCGCCAACGAGGGCCTCACGGTTGACCACGCCTTCGCCATCGGCCGTTTCGTGGGCTGGTACTATGGCCTGCGCGAGGGCCGCAAGGCCAAGGTCGTCATCGGCAAGGACACGCGTCGCTCCAGCTACATGTTCGAGTACGCGCTGGGCGCGGGCCTCGTGGCCTCCGGTGCCGACGCCTACCTGCTCCATGTCACCACCACCCCGTCGGTGAGCTACGTCGTGCGCAGCGAGGACTTCGACTGCGGCATCATGATCACGGCCAGCCACAACCCCTATACCGACAACGGCATCAAGCTCATTAACTCGGGCGGCTACAAGATGGAGCCCGAGGTCCTCGAGATGGTCGAGGACTACATCGACGGCAAGATGGACGTGCCTCTTGCCACGGGCGAGGACATCGGCCGTACGATTGACTATGTCGAGGGCCGCAACCGCTACATCGGCTTCCTCATCTCCTCGGCGAGCTTCTCGATGCACGGCATGCGCATCGGCCTCGATTGCGCCAACGGCTCGTCGACCCCCATTGCCAAGGGCGTGTTCGACGCGCTGGGTGCCAAGACCTACGTGGTGTCCAACGAGCCCAACGGCTTCAACATCAACCGTGGCTGCGGCTCGACCCACATCGAGCAGCTCCAGAACCTCGTGAGCGAGAAGGGCCTCGACGTGGGCTTTGCCTTCGACGGAGACGCGGACCGCTGCATCGCGGTCGACGAGCACGGCAACGTGGTCGATGGCGACCTCATCATGTACGCCTGCGGCACCTACCTGCACAAGATCGGCCAGCTCAAGGGCGACACCGTGGTCACCACGGTCATGAGCAACCTGGGCCTGTACAAGGCTCTCGAGCGCGCCGGTCTCAAGTACGAGCAGACCGCCGTGGGCGACAAGTACGTCTCGGCCTGCATGGTCGAGAATGGCTATTCGCTGGGCGGCGAGCAAAGCGGCCACGTGATCTTCTCCAAGTACAGCAACACCGGCGACGGCATCAACACGAGCCTGCGCATCATCGAGGCGATGCTGGGCCAGAAGAAGACCCTCTCCGAGCTCTGCGAGCCGGTCACGATCTATCCGCAGCTGCTCAAGAACGTCGTGGTGGCCGACAAGGAGACCGTCATGGCCGACGAGCGCGTCAAGGCCGCCGTGGCCGGCGTCGAGACGGCGCTCGAGGGCGAGGGCCGCGCGCTGGTTCGCGCGAGCGGCACCGAGCCGCTGGTTCGCGTGATGGTCGAGGCCGCGACGCCCGCCATCTGCGAGAAGTACGTCGACGAGGTGGTCAAGGTCATCGAGTCGCTGTAGCCCGAACGCATTCGTGGCCGCGTCCCGGCGTGGGGCGCGGCCTTCTTTGTCTAGGAGGCACCCATGAGGCTCATCCTCACCGACATCGACCGCACCGTCCTGCCGTTTGGCGAGCAGGTCGTGCCCGAGCGTACGCGTGCCGCCCTGTGCGCGGCCGTGGCGGCGGGGCATGCCGTGGGTCCCTGCACGGGTCGCTCCGCATCATGGGCAAAGATCCTGTTCGACAACGACGACGCGTGCGTCTCGACCTGCATCGCCACCAACGGCCTGCAGGTCTACCACGCGGGCGAGAAGATCCTCGAGAAGATGATTCCCGCCGAGCTCGTGGCCCGCATGGCGCAGGTCGTGGAGGGCGTCGAGCATGCTGGCCTCGTCTACTTCGAGGACGCCCAGCCGATGCTGTGCCGCGGCACGCGCGAAGACCTGCTCGTGGCGTTTCCCTCCTACGGCAAGATCTGCACGTCGTCCGAGCTGCCCGCCCACGACGTGGTGAAGGTCAACGCCTTCGTGGCGGGCGACCTTGACGCCACCTACGAGCTTGCACACACGCTTTCTGCCGAGGTGGGCGAGCTTGACTTCGACGTGCCGCAGGTAGGCTTCACCAACATCATGCCGGCGGGCTGGAACAAGGGCGCTGCCGCCCTCTACCTGCGCGACTACCTGGGTATCTCTGAGGACGACGTCTTTGTCTTTGGCGATGCCGAGAACGACCTGACGATGCTCGAGGCCGTGAAGAACTCCGTGGCCGTGGCGAACGCGACGCCCGCCGCTGCGGCCGCCGCCCGCTGGCACATTGGCCCGTGCGCCGACGAGGCCGTGGCCGACGCGGTACTGGCCCTTGCCCGTGGCGAGTTCCCGTTCACGCGCTAGGGCCCCGGCGCCCGCTTGTCTGCTCCCTTCACAGATTCCTAGGAAAATGACGTTATCGCTATCCGTTAAATGCGGATAACGGCGTTTTCCTAGGAATTTGCGGTTGTTGGCGAGTGGGTGACGATGGCTGGTCGTGAGTGATGCCACCGACCGACTGCATGCGCAAAGAGGGAGCCGCGGGCCTGTGCCTGCGACTCCCTCTGCGTTTCTCGCACCGTTGGTGCTTCTCGGACTCGCCGTGCTGCTCGAGCGCTACTTCACGACGCCCTTGCGCAGCAGGATGTTGGCGTAGGTGGCCTCCTCGGAGGTCGCCACGATTGCGTAGGTCTTGCGGGCGCGCTCGATGAAGGCGTCGTGCTCCATGTGCGTGATCTTCACGTCGCCGCAGTGCTTGGCGATGATCTCGCGGTAGGTGGCCCAGATGGGCGGCTCGTCGGGCGTGGGCGACTCCATCATCGCGACGGGGCTCTCGACGTAGTCGTCGAGCGGCATGAGCGTGAGGATCGAGTCGAGGATCTCGGGTACGCCCAGGCCAATGCAGCGAACGAGCAGGTTGCCGCTCGAGGTGGCGGGGTAGTTGCCGTCGGACAGGACGATCTCGTCGCCGTGGCCCATCTCCATGAGGACCTTGAGCAGGTCGGGGGAGACGTTCTTGGGGATTCCGTTCAGCATGTTCGCTCCTTCGTCGTCGCCGGGTGGCGCAGGGCCAATGGATGGGGCCGCGTGCGGCCTGGTCTCGTTATAGCGAGTTGGCCGGCGATGCGCGGCATCGCATCCGCCAGCGAGCCAAAGCGTTCCATGGGCGCATCTGGCGAAACGTTGATGACGTGGCGCGCCCATCCGGCCCGCTCCGCCGCCCACCGCTGCGCCAAGGGTGCCTAGTTCGCAGCTAACGCGCTAAGCGTCCCGCCCGCTCCGCCGCTCGCCGTGGCGCCAGGGGTGCCTAGTCCCTCAGCGTGTTGCCGCGGTCGAGCGAGGTGAAGCCCAGGCGGAAGTAGTCCCAGCGCAGGTAGGACAGGGCGTCCTCGACTACCTCGCCGGTGGCCAGCACCGTCTGCTTGTGCTCGCGCACCACGGGCGTGGGCTCGGTGTAGCCCAGCACCTCGGCGGCCTCGGGTGGCGCGGGGAAGACCACGTCGTCGACCTCAGTGGCCTGCTCGTCGTTCAGTGAGATGTTGAAGTCCTCGCGCACGCGGCTGTAGACCGAGACGTATTCGCTGGGGTCGAGGTCGCCGCGCACGAGGCGGCTGGGGATGTAGGAGCGCTGCAGCATCACCGGCACGTCTCCGCTGCTGCGCACGCGCACGATCTTGTGGTAGCCCTCGCCGGGGGCCAGGTGCATCATCTTGCGAACCTCGGGGTCGTCACCGGGCTCCATCGACACCACGCGCACGGTCTCGGCGTTCGTGGCCCCCTCCCACGGCTCCATGTCCGTGAGTTCCACGAGCCTACGCTTGCGGGTGCGCGAGACGAAGGTCCCCTTGCCCTGGCTGCGCACGAGGTAGCCCATGTTCACGAGCTCGCGCAACGCGCGCACGATGGTGATGGAGCTCACGCCGTAGCGCTCGATGAGCTCGGACTCGCTGTAGAAGCGCTGGCCGTTCTCAAACTTCTTGCTCTCGATCTCGCGGCGGAGGTCTTCCTTAATCAAGGCGTACTTGGGGGTCTTCATGCATATCACCGTTTGCGGAAAGCCGCCCACGGGCCAGCGGTTGCGCGGGCGCGGGGCAGCGACCAACATACTATATTGAGTATAAAGAAGGGGCATTTGAGAGAAATGTGCTCCTTCGGCGAACGTTTCGATACGGCGGGCCGCGGGCACCTAGGCCGGCGGCAACCTCATTCGCGCATGCGAGAAGGGACGGGCATGGCTACGTACGCAATCAAGGCAGACAGGTTCTTCCTGCCGGGCTCCTCGGTCGATGGCGGGTACCTCGCCGTGAGCGACGGGGTCTTTGGCACCTGGAGCGCGCAGGCGCCCGAGGGCGTCGAGGTGCGCGACTACACGGGCAGCTTGATTGCCCCCGGCATGGTCGACACCCACATCCATGGCTTCTACAATCACGCCACGATCGACGCTGACGCCGCCGGCATCAACGCCTCGAGCGAGGCGCTTGCCCGCTGCGGCACCACGTCGTGGGTTCCCACGACCTTCACCGACGGCGTCGAGCACATCGGCGAGTGCTGCGCTGCCATCGCCAGGGCTGACGACACGCGCGGCGCAGACTTCCGTGGCGCCCACATTCAGGGCATCTACCTTGAGGGCCCCTTCTTCACGATGAAACACGTGGGCGCCCAGAACCCTGCCTACCTCATCGACCCCTCCTACGAGGTCTTCGCTAAGTGGCAGAATGCCGCGGGTGGCCGCATCGTCAAGAGCGCCCTTGCCCCCGAGCGCGAGGGCTCCGAGGCCTACATCGCCGCGCTCGACGCCGAGGGCGTCGTCACCTCGATTGGCCACTCCGATGCCACCTATGAGGAGGCGCTCGCCGCGGTGAACGCCGGCGCCACTTGCTTCGTGCACACCTACAACGGCATGCGCGGCCTGCACCACCGCGAGCCGGGCACCCTGGGCTGTGCCATGGCCACGCCCGAGACCTATGCCGAGGTCATCTGCGACGGCAAGCACGTGCAGCCTGCCGCCATCAAGGCACTCGTGCGCGCCAAGGGCTGGCAGCACAGCGTTCTCATCACCGACTGCCTGGGCTGCGGCGGCATGCCCGAGGGCCACTACATGAGCGGAGGCCTGCCCGTCGTCATGAAGGACGGCCTGTGCTACCTCGAGAACGAGGACGGCTCCATCGGAAATATCGCCGGCTCGGTGCTCACCCTCGCCCGCGGTGTCAAGAACGTGGTCGACTGGGGTATCGCGAGCGCCGACGAGGCCATCCGCATGGCCACCGAGGTCGCCGCCCGCTCCGCGCGCATCGACGCGCGCTGCGGCTCCATCAAGCCGGGTCGCGACGCCGACTTCGTGGTCTTCGACCATGAGCTCAACCTGCGCGAGACCTACCTCGCGGGCGAGTCGCTGGGTGCCCCGGAGTACTAAACCCGGCATCTAGCTAGAATTTCAAACAACGTTTCAGGCGGCCTTCAACGTAGTTTTGGAGGCCGCCTGCTTTATGTAATACGACCGTTCACGCCCAGAATTGAAACGGTTACAGAAGCGATACACGAATCGTTGACAGAGTTCATATACTAACTCGTGGACCCAAGGGCCCGGGTCTGCCCACGCGCCTCCGGCGTGGGGCGCGTAGGTAAACAGGCGCCACCCAACCTGGGAGGTGGTTGGCGCCAGGGATCGGGTGATCCCGAGAAAGAGAAGAGAGGGTGAATTGGAATGGGCTTTCCGCAGATCATAGCTCTTACTGTGTACGCGGCGTTTGTCACCTGGGAGATGCTGGGACCGAACTTCTACCTGTCGAAGCCGGTTATCGCTGGCCTGTTCGCAGGCGCCGTCATGGGTGATGTGGCCACGGGCCTCTTCATCGGCGGTACGCTTCAGCTCATGGTCCTCGGCGTTGGCGCCTATGGTGGCTCGTCGATCCCCGACTACATGTCCGGCGCCCTGATCGGCACCGCCTTCGCCGTCACGACCGGCTCGACCGAGATCGGTCTTGCCGTCGCCGTGCCCGTGGGCCTGCTGCTCGTTCAGTGCGACATTCTCGGCCGCTTCTGCAACACCGCGTTCCAGAACATGGCCGATGCCGGTGCTGAGGAGAAGAACTGGCGCAAGGTCGAGCTCGGCTGCCTGCTGGGCACGATTCCCTGGTGCCTCTCCCGCGCCATCCCCGTCTTCCTGTGCCTCGCCCTTGGCCAGGACGTCGTCGCCAGCCTCGCCGCCGCCGCTCCCGAGTGGCTGCTCAACGGCTTCAAGTGCGTCTCCGGCATGCTCCCCGCTGTCGGTATCGCCATCCTGCTTCACTTCATGCCGCTCAACCGCTTCTGGCCGTACGCCCTTCTCGGCTTCGTGCTTGCCGCCTACCTCAACGTCCCCATGCTGGGCGTTGCTCTCGTGGGCCTCGCCTTCGCTGCCGTGAAGTACTACGAGTTCACTCAGCAGAAGCCGGCCGTTGCCGCTGTGGCTGCTAGCACCGAGGGAGGGACCATCGATGACGACGAGTAACACCGCTCTTTCGCAGAAGACGCTCAACAAGGTCTTCTGGCGCTGGTACTTCTGGGGCCAGATCGGTTGGAACTACGAGAAGATGCAGGGCTCGGGCTACTGCTACGCCATGATGCCCGCCCTGAAGGAGATCTACACCAACGAGGACGACCTGCAGGTTGCCGTGAAGAACCACCTTCAGTTCTTCAACACGACGCCCGACATGGCCTTCATCATCCTCGGCATTGACTGCGCCATTGAGCCCGAGCTCAAGCTCGACGGCATGGAGGCCGTCAGCGGCATCAAGACCGGCCTCATGGGCCCGTTCGCTGGCGTGGGCGACTCCATCTTCGGCGTCGTCATCCCGACGATCTTTGGCGCCATCGCCGCCTACATGGCTCTCGACGGCAACCCCGTGGGCTGCTTCATCTGGATTGCCATGGGCGTTGTGACGACCATCATCCGTTGGTTCCTGTTCAAGATCGGCTACACGCAGGGCCAGTCCGCGGTCGGCACGATCGCCGAGAACATGAAGCCCATCACCGACGCCGCCTCCATCCTGGGCCTTGTCGTCGTTGGCGCCCTCGTGTGCTCCGTCGTCTCGATCCACGCGCCCGGCACGTTCACCTTTGGTGACGTCTCGCAGCCCGTCCAGGACCTGCTCGATGGCATCATGCCGTCCCTGCTTCCCCTGTGCGGCACCGCTCTCGTGTATTGGCTGCTCTCCAAGAAGGGTATGACTTCCAACAAGGCGATTCTCATCGTCATCGTTGTTGGTCTGCTGCTTGGCTGCACCGGTATCCTGGCTAAGTAGACCCTAATCTGAGGAGGTAGCACTATGGCTGACGAATTCGAGGGCATGCCCGGCATTGTTGCGATCCGCATTGATGACCGACTGATTCACGGGCAGGTCGTGGCCTATTGGTCGAACTCGCTCAAGCTCACGCGCATTATGGTTGCCAACGATCAGGTGGCTGCCGATGACATGCGCAAGTCGGTTCTGAGGATGGCGGCCCCTGCTGGCATCAAGACCTCGATCATTCCGGTCGAGCGTGCTGCCAAGCAGATTCTCGAGGGCAAGTATGCCGGCCAGCGCGTGTTCCTTATCGTGAACTCGCCCGCTGACATCATTCGCCTCATCGACCTTGGCCTGCCCATCAAGACGATCAACATCGGCAACATGGGCGGCAAGGACGATACGCACGTCGTCAAGAAGTACGTTAACGTCACCGACGAGCAGGAGCAGCAGTTCCGTGACCTGCTGGCCCGCGGCATCGAGATCACCACGCAGCTCGTTCCGCAGGACCCGGTGGCCCACCTCACGGACTTCCTGAAGTAGGGCCCAGTCGAGAGGGGTCGGGCGCCAACGCACCCGATCCCTCTTTTTGAGGGCGGGCTCCTCCCGGCGACCCGGGGCGAGCCAGTCCATGCGTGCCAGGCGGGCGGTCTGGCACGCATGGGCTCAAAACCCAGCGTATGCATCGTGTTCGCAAAGACCCAAAGAAGGGGAGGACTTGCATGAACAAGACCGCCGAGCGTTTCAAGGCAGAGATCATCAAGCGCATCGATGAGGTCACCGACGGCCAGGAGGACGCCATCCACGAGGCCGCGACCATCTTTGCCGACACCATCGAGCGCGGCGGCATCATCCGCGCCTTTGGCTCGGGCCACTCGTTTGGCAACGCCCTCGAGATCTGCGGCCGCGCTGGTGGCTACATCCAGACCCGCATCATCCGCGAGCCGTCCAACGGCATCTACGAGATGCTCAACGGCACGGGCGAGCAGTTCATGCACAAGCTCGACCTGCGCCCGCAGGACTGCCTCGTGGTCATCTCCAACTCGGGCCGCAACCCCCTGGGCATCGACATCGCCGAGCTCGCTCAGAAGAAGGGCGTCAAGACGATCGTCGTCACCGCGCTCGAGGTCTCCAAGGCCGGCACCTCCCGTCGCGCCGACGGCAAGCTCCTTTATGAGTTTGGCGACGTCGTGCTCGACAACAAGAGCTCGTTTGGTGACGCCTGCATCGACGTCGAGGGACTCGACACCAAGGTGGGCGGCACCTCGCTCTACACCGGTTGCATGCTGCTCGACTGCGCCATCATGGAGTCGCTCGACATCCTGCTCGAGCGCGGCGTGACCCCGCCCGTGTTCATGAGCGCCAACGTCGACGGCGGCCCCGAGTTCAACCAGAAGCTGCTCGACAAGTTCGCCGACCGTCTCGCTGAGTACTAGGGTTCGCGTTAGTTCGCGCGCCCCGGGTGCCGATCGGGCATTCGGGGCGCTTGTCTTTGCAAGGAGTTTTGCATGGGGGTTACGACCATCGACAGGAAGCCCGCCGACGCCGGCTTCGAGAGCTGGAAGGTTTCGTTCGACCACGACGTGAGCGACGTCATCAACCTCGATGACCCGGGCGCCGCGCCCGAGGTCGACGAGGCGCTCGAGCGCGAGGGCGTCGTGCCCCTGTTCGTGCCTAAGGTCGAAAGCGCCTGGGGCAACGAGCTCGAGCTGTCGGTGTTCGTGATGCCGCAGGCAGACATCGCCTCGGCCGAGCCTTACCCGCTGGGCCCGGTCAAGGCCCCGCACGTGAGCGAGGCCGAGGTCGACCAGAACGTGGCCCAGCTCGTGGCAGGCCACGGCACCCTGCAGCCGGCGCTGGGCGTGAGCACGCCGCGCATGGGCGACACCGTGGTCATCGACATCCAGGGCAAGGCGGCGAGCGGCAAGATCGCCGACCTCACGAAGACCAACTTCCGCTACCTCGTGGGCTCGGCCGCGCTTCCCGGCAAGGTCACCAC
>NZ_CEVYAT010000041.1:0-10770 GCF_982402205.1 Parolsenella sp.
CGCCAAGGGCACCGAGCAGGAGACCGTGCTGGTCTGCGGCGACGACGTCGTGAACAAGACGCTGCCCACGATCCTGTGTGACGAGGACGACGTCGAGGGCAACCACGGCGCCGCCATCGGCTCCATCTCGCCCGACCAGCTCGCCTACCTCGCAGACCGTGGCCTCACCGAGGAGGAGGTCGAGGGGCTGTTCCGCCGCGCCATCGTGGAGGACGCCGCCGCGACGCTTCCCGGCGCCGCGCCCTCGGCCGTCGTAGCCTGGGCCCGCGAGACCCTGGGCAACGATGCCGCCGCAGAGATCGAGGCCTCCGTCGCGGACGGCGCCCGCGCGCTCGAGCAGTAAAGGAGGACACCCATGTCCCAAGACATCGCCACCAACCCCTACAAGGCAGACTTCCCGCTGCTCGCGAGCCATCCCGAGCTCGCGTTCCTCGACAGCGCGGCCACTGCGCAGAGACCCGCCGCGGTGCTCGACGCCCAGCGCTCGTTCTACGAGACGATGAACGCAAACCCCCTGCGCGGCCTCTACCAGCTCTCGGTCGACGCCACGCAGGCCATCGCCGACGCACGCGCCAAGGTTGCCCGCTACATTGGCGCCACCGACCCCGACGAGGTCATCTTCACGCGCAACGCGAGCGAGTCGCTGAACCTCATCGCCAAGACCCTGGGGCCGAGCGTCCTGCACGAGGGCGACGAGGTGTGCATCTCGATCATGGAGCACCACTCCAACCTCATCCCCTGGCAGCAGGTCTGCCGCGCGGCCGGGGCCAGGCTCGTCTACCTGCGCCCCAACGACAAGGGCGTCATCACGCCCGAGGAGATCGCCGCAAAGATCGGCGAGCGCACCCGCATCGTCTCGGTGACGCACGTCTCCAACGTGCTGGGCGTCGAGAACCCCGTGCGCGCCATCGCCGACGCAGCGCACGCCCACGGTGCCACCGTCATCGCCGACGCTGCGCAATCGCTGCCGCACGTCCGCGTCGACGTCACCGAGCTTGGTGTCGATGCCCTGGCCTTCTCGGCCCACAAGCTGGGCGGTCCCATGGGCATTGGCGGGCTGTGGGGCAAGCGAGAGCTGCTTGAGGCCCTGCCGCCCTTCCTCACCGGCGGCGAGATGATCGACTCAGTGAGCGAGACCGACGCCGTCTGGGCGCCCATCCCCGAGAAGTTCGAGGCGGGCACGCAGGACGCCGCGGGCATCTACGCCACGGGCGCGGCCCTCGACTACCTCGAGGCGCACGACCGCAACGCCCTCGAGGAGCGCGAGCGCGAGCTGGCCGCCTACCTGTGCGAGCAGCTCCAGGCCCTCCCCTTCATCCAGATCGTGGGCCCGGCCGACCCGCACGCCCACGTGGGTGCCGTCTCGTTCAACGTCGAGGGCATCCACCCGCACGACGTCTCGAGCCTGCTCGACACCAAGGAAGTCGCCATCCGCGCCGGCCACCACTGCGCGCAGCCGCTTCTTACCTGGATGGGCATCGAGAGCTGCTGCCGTGCGAGCGTGGCGTTCTACAACGACAAGGGCGACATCGACCAGCTCGTCGCTGGCCTCAAGTTCGTCTGGGAGGTCTTCCATGGCTAACGTCTACAGCCGCGCGCTCATGGACCACGTGAGCAGCCCCGACTACAAGTACAAGATGAGCGAGCCCACGCTCTCGCACGAGAGCATCAACCCCAGCTGCGGCGACGACCTCGTGCTCGACGTACGCCTGGGAGACGACGGCACCATCGCCGAGGTCTCCTGGACCGGCCACGGCTGCGCCGTATCGCAGGGCTCGGCCGACATGATGAGCGACCTCATGGTGGGCGAGACCCCCGAGAACGCCCGCAAGCTCTGTCACCTTTTTGGTCAGATGATCCGCGGCGAGCAGAAGGACACCGACGTGCTCGAGGAGCTCGACGAGGCCGCCGACCTGCAGAGCATCTCGCACATGCCCGCCCGCGTGAAGTGCGCCGAGCTCGCCTGGCGCACGCTCGACGAGATGCTCGCCCACCCCGACGAGTCGCGCGAGGCCACGACCACCGAGGACGGCACCGACGAGAACGGCAACCCAGTGCCCACCAAGGGCGAGGAGTAGACGATGGCCTCCGGCATCTCGACAAAGGGCCGCTACGCCCTGCGCGTCATGGCAGACCTCGCCATGAGCCAGGGAGAGGACGCCTGGGTGTCGCTTGGCGACATCTCCAAACGACAGGGCATCTCGCGCAAGTACCTCGAGCAGGTCATGGCGTCGCTGCACAAGGCGCGTTTCGTCGTGAGCCAGCGCGGCAAGGGCGGCGGCTACCGGCTGCGCCGCGAGCCGTCCGAGTACACCCTGGGCGAGATCATCCGCGCCGCGGAGGGCAGCTCGCTGGCCCCTGTGTCGTGCCTCGACTGCTCGAGCGGCACGCTGTGCCCCCGCACCAAGGTGTGCCCCACGCTGCCCGTCTGGCAGGAGCTGGGCGCGCTCATCAGCGGCTACCTCGACAGCAAGCACCTCTCGGACATCGTGAGCAACATGCATGGCCCCGAAGATGGCGAGAAGGCCCTCAAGGGGCTCGAGAGCCTTGGCGAAGGCCTGTGCAAGTAACGACGCGCGAAAAGCACCCACAAGGCCTGCTTGCCTAACGAGGGAAGGTCTCCCTGCGACACGTATCGTTTGCGCCCCGGAAGACGTCTCAGCGCCTTCTGGGGCGTTTTGTTAGGCCGACGCCAACGGAGCTCGGCATCGACGGGCACTATACCAATGCCGGCATCGGATCCATATGAGTCGCCCCTCCATACATTCCTAGCCTCCCGCAGATTCCTAGGAAAATGTCGTTAGGCGTATTTAAAGGATATGTATAACGGCATTTTCCTAGGAATCTGTAGGCGGTGACTGCGCGCAGCGCCTCGAACACGTAGTGTCGTACCAACACAAAAAGCGGCCGCCCTGCTGATGCAAGGCGGCCGCAGCCGCAACTCTCTATGTGGCAGGCGCTAGACGGCAGAGCCGGCGCGCGAGAAGCTCGAGAGTGAGCCATAACCGCAGCCCTGGGACGGACTGAAGGCCTCAATCGTGGTGCCACCGCCGATGTAGATGCCCACGTGGCCCGGCCTCCACACGATGTCGCCCGGCTCGGCCTGGGAGGCCGGCTTGTTGCAGTAGTCAGCGAGCTGCGCGGAGCTGTGCGGCACGTAGATGCCGGCAGCGGCGTAGCAGGCCTGGACAAGGCCAGAGCAGTCGTAGTTGTCGGGGCCGGAGGCGCCATAGACATAGCCGCAGCCAACGAGGCTGTAGGCACGGCTGATGATGGCGTTGCGGGCACCCGAGCCGATGGAGCTGCCGCCCGAGGTGGATCCACCGTTGGACGAGCTGCCGTTATTGCCCGAATTGTTGTTGGTGCCGGCGTTGGCGTTGCCCTCGGGCACGTAGTTGTCCTGGGCGGCCTTCTCCTCAGCTGCCTTGCGAGCGGCCTCTTGCTCGGCCTCGCGGGCGGCCTGCTCGGCGGCCAGGGCGTCCTGGACCTGCTGGTCCAAGGAGCTCACGTAGCTCTGGGCCTCGTTGACCTTGTCATTGAGCTCGGCCTGCTGGGCCTGTTGGTCGCTCAGGAGCTGCTGCTGCTCGGCCTGCTTCTGGTCGAGCTCAGCCTGGATGTCCTTGACGTTCTGGATGACCTGGGCGTCGGAGTCGCTCACCTTGGAGGCGTACGTGACGCGGTTGACGAGGTCCTCGAAACTCGTGGAGTCAAACAGAATCGAGACAAGCGAGACGCCACCGGTCTTGTAGTTGGACGACACGCGGCTGGCGAGTACATCCTGGGCCTCGGCGAGCTCGCTCTTCTTCTGGTCAATCTCGGCGTTGGTGTTGTCGAGGTCAACCTGCGTGTTGTTGACCTGCTCGCTGACCTGCTCGGCCTGGGAGTAGAGGTCACTCAGGTGTGCGTTGGCCTCGTCGAGTTTGGCCTGGAGCTGCTCGGACGTATCGGCCACGGCAAGCGTGGGAAGGCCCGTGAGAACCGTGGCGCCAAGGGTGATGGCGGCGGCGGCACGGACGAGATGGGTGCGAATGGTCAAGGGGCTGTCCCTTCGTTTTGGGTACAGATATGGGCGGAAGACCGCCTTGAGCTGTCTTTGTATGATACCGCGCCCGCCCAAACCAACCAAGCCGATGTGGACGAGCGGTGAATCTGGCAGGTGTCGCGCGGGCGTATTTCGGCCGCTTCCTGGCGGCCACCCTACAATGTGGTGCACATCCACAACGGTAGGAGCGCAAGCATGGCACAGCAGCAGGGAAACGCGCGGGACGAGAGGGGCCCGCGCAAGGGTCTTCTGGACGAGCTGTCGCTCTCGCAGGTGGTTGCCGGCGCCCTGGCCGCGGTGACGAGCGTGGCCCTCTCGAGCAAGATCGGCATCGCGGGCTCGCTCATTGGCGTGGCCGTGGCCTCGGTCGTCTCGACGGTGGCCTCGCAGCTCTACCGCGGCATGCTGCGTCGCGGCAGCGACAAGTTGCGCGAGCTCGCCTCGACCGACGAGGCCGCCGATCAGGGCAACCCCTACGGGCTCGACCGCAGGGCCAGCGAGGACGAGCCCCTCTCCCCCACCTATGGCGCAAGCGGCCAGGACGTGCCCGCGCCCCGTGTGGCGCCCGCGTCGATTCGCGAGGCCGCGCACCTGCGCCACCAGCAGGCGGTCCACCGCCGCGTCATGGTCGCCGCCGTCGTCTCATCGCTCGTGGCCGTGGCGGCGACCGCCCTCGTCATCATGGCGGCAACGCACGGCGAGGGCCTGGGCCAGCGCATCGGCGCCGTCGAGCAGCCCGCTGCCACCACCGAGGCCGCCACCCATGCGGCCAAGACGCACGAGGCGGCCCAGTCTCCCACCACAGCCGAGCACGCCGCCACCGCAGCGAGCCCCGCGGCCGGCGACGTCGCCAGCAAGGGCGGCGAGCAGGAGGCCACGACGCCAGACGCCACCTCCCCCACCACGAACGGCACAAACGAAAACGTGCCGGGCGCGCCAACGCAGGACGCATCCGGCACGCAAGACGGCACGGCCGCCAACCAGTAGGCAAGCGGGCGGCACGCATCACCCCAGCATGCAAGACGAGAGCCGTACGCCCCGGTCGTTCGAGCAGTTACGCGATTGCAGGCAGCGCCGCGAGCACGATGCTCGCGCAGCGCGCCGCCGCAGCCTTCTCGAACTCGGCGTAGGAGACGTCGCCCGAGTCGTCGGCCTTGTCGGAGATGGCGCGCACCACCACGAACGGCACGTCCGCGAGGTGGCACACGTGCGCGATGGCGGCACCCTCCATCTCGCAGCACAGGCCGCCAAACGTGTCGATGATGCGTTGCTTGGCCGCGGCCGAGCCAATGAACTGGTCGCCCGAGCAGACGCGTCCCTCAAAGACCTGCACGCCGCCCACCTCACGGGCCGCCGCCACCGCCGCGCGGCGCAGCGCGGGGTCCGCCTCGAAGGCCACGATGTGCTCGTCGGGGTGCTCGCCCGGCGCATAGCCCAGGGGCGTCACGTCCATGTCATGCTCGACGGCCTCGGTGGAGACTACGATGTCGCCGATCTCGATGCGCATGTCGAGCGAGCCCGCCACGCCCGTGTTGATCACGTGGGTGCAGCCCTCGATGCAGGTGAGCGTCTGTGCGCAGACGGCGGCGTTGACCTTGCCCACGCCGCACTTCACGACCACGGCGGGCACGCCCGCAAGCACGCCCTCGCAAAGCTCCATGCCCGCGACGCTGCGCACGCGGGCGCCCTCCATCTTGGCCTTGAGCAGCGCCACCTCGGAATCCATCGCGCCAATGATGCCAACCTTGACCTGACTCATGAAGCACCTCTCTCGCTCGTGTACGCAGCAACTATACCCCGCCACGCCCGCGAGCCGCTCCATACGCCCATCGGTATTGCACGTTACACGGCCTCCTCAATCGGACCATCGGTTATGCATGCCTAAAGCTCTGGAGACGTGCATAACCGATGGCGATGTGCCCCCTCCTCCGCCAAGCCATCGGTTTTACACGTCCAGGACGGCGGAGACGTGCATAACCGATGGCGACATGACAGAGACGTGCCGAACCGGTGGCGACATGACGGAGACGTTCGCCTCACGCCCACCTCACGCGCCCGCCACGCACGCGAGCCGCCCCCGCACACAAAAAAAGGAGGGGCAGCCAGGTGGCGACCCCTCCCAAGCAAGCAGATCCGCAGCGAATCCGTTACTTCTCGGCCTCGGCAAGCGAGTCGAGGATGTGCTCGTCCTTGCCCTCGAACTTGGGCGCCGGACGGAAGAGCATGAACAGGATGCCGGCAAGCGCGGCAAAGGCCACGACGGTCCAGAAGCCAAAGTTGCCGAGCACGATGAGCTCCCAGAGCTGGTTGATAATCAGGCCAACGACCCAGCCAAAGCCGCACTGGTAGGCGATGGCAGCCCAGAACCACTTGGAGTCGTCCATCTGTCGACGGATGGTGCCAATGGCAGCGAAGCACGGGGCGTCCAGCATGTTGAAGGCCACGAAGGCGCACATGGCACCGGCGTGCAGCATGCCGGAGGCGTCGGTGAACATGCCAGCGAAGCCCGTCCACATGGACAGGGAGTTCTCAGTGGCATCGCCCAGGCCAAACAGGACGCCAAACGTGGAGACGAGGTTCTCCTTGGCGATGAGGGCCGAGATGGAGGAGGCGACGGCCTGCCAAGAGGCGCAGCCGAGCGGCACGAAGATGAAGCTCAGGGCGCTGCCGATACCAGCGAGGATCGAGTAGTCCATGTAGGTGTCGGCGATCTCGTCGATGCCGGCGAGGTAGGTGAAGGCGCCGTCATACATGCCGAAGTTGGAGAGGAACCAGATGCCCACGGCGGCGGCAAAGATGATCGTGCCGGCCTTCTTGATGTAGGCGCTCACGCGCTCCCACACGTGCAGCCACCAGGACTTGATGGACGGGAAGTGGTAGTCCGGCAGCTCCATGACGAACGGGGTGGGCTCGCCGGCGAACGGCTTGGTCTTCTTGAGCATGATGCCCGAGATGATGATCGCGGCAATGCCCATGAAGTAGAACATCGGGGCAACCCACCAGGCGTCGGACCCGCCGATGAGCACGCCCATGACGAGGGCGATGATGGGCTGCTTGGCGCCACAGGGGACCATCGTGGTGAGCATGGCCGTCATGCGACGGTCCTTCTCGTTCTCGATGGTCTTGGTGGCAAGCACGCCCGGCACGCCGCAGCCCGAGGAGATGAGCATCGGGATGAAGGACTTGCCGGAGAGACCAAAGCGACGGAACACGCGGTCCATGACGAAGGCGACACGGCTCATGTAGCCGCAGTCCTCGAGGAAGCACAGCAGAACGAACAGGACGAACATCTGCGGGATGAAGCCCAGGACGGAGCCCACGCCGCCAACGATGCCGTCGACGATGAGCGAGGTCACGACGGTAGAGGCACCGATCGACTCGAGCCAGCTGGTCACGGCGCTGGGGATGGAGGGCACGAAGCCGTCGTAGTCGGCCGGGTCGGGCTCCTCGGTGGAACCCTCGACGGCGGCCGCGAAGTCGGCGGCGGTGACGGAATCGATGACCTCGTCGGTGTCGTTGCCGTCCTCGTCGGTGATCACGACGTCGGAGGCGGTCACGCCGGAGGCCTTGGCCTCGAAGGCCGAGATGGTGGCCTGGGCGTCGGCGTCCTCGGTGTCCTCCTGGTAGGCGGACACGGCATCGGCGACCTCGGTGGCCTCATCGTCGGTGACGACGCCCTCGTCGGTGGCGGCGGCGATGAAGCCGTCGATCTGGTCGCCGTAGTGGTTGTCGGACCAAGCCTCGGTGTCGGCGTCGTACTGCTCGGCCGAGGCGCCGTTCACGAAGAAGCCGTCGGAGAACAGGTTGTCGTTCACCCAGTCGGTGCCAGCGGTGCCCACCGTGGAGATGGCGATGTAGTAGACGAGGAACATCACGACGACGAAGATGGGCAGGCCCAGGATGCGGTTCGTGACGATCTTGTCGATCTTCTCGGAGGTCGAGAGCTTCTTGGGCGCCTTCACGACGCAGGCATCCATGACGCGGGCGATCCACTCGTAGCGGTCCGACGTGATGATCGACTCGGCGTCGTCGTCACGGGCGGCCTCGACGGCCTTGATGTCGGCCTCGAAGGCCTCGAGCTCGGCGTTGGAGAGGCCGAGCGGCTCGATGGCGACGGCGTCGCGCTCGAAGACCTTGATCGCATACCAGCGCGAGAGGGTCGCGTCGCACTTGCCGGCAAGGCCGACCTCGATCTTGGCGATGGCGGCCTCGACCTCATCGGTGAAGACGTGGGCGGGGGCGGGGGCCTTGCCGGACTTACCCGCCTCGACGGCGAGCTTCACGAGGTCGTCGGTGTTCTTCTCGCGAAGGGCCGAGACCTGGATGACCCGGCAGCCCAGCTCGCGGGAGAGGGCGTCGACGTCAATCTTGTCGCCGCTCTTCTCGAGCAGGTCGAGCATGTTGAGGCCGAGCACGACCGGCAGGCCGCACTCGAGCAGCTGGGTCGTGAGGTAGAGGTTGCGCTCGAGGTTGGTCGAGTCGACGAGGTCGATAACGGCCGACGGGCGGTTCTGGATGAGGTAGTCGCGCGAGACGATCTCCTCGGGCGAGTACGGCGACAGCGAGTAGATGCCGGGAAGGTCGGTGAAGGTGACGGACTTGTCGCGCCTCCAGGCGGCCTCCTTCTTCTCGACCGTGACGCCGGGCCAGTTGCCGACGTAGCCGTTAGAGCCGGTGAGGGCGTTGAACAGCGTGGTCTTGCCGCAGTTAGGGTTACCTGCGAGCGCGATGTACATGCGGTCTTCCATGACTCCCTTTCTTGGGTTGTTGCTGGGGGCGGGGTCGGCCCCCTGGTCCCTTATGCTGGACCTTTTCAGTTTGGCGCGGAGGTCCCCATGAGACCGCGCCCCCTCGGGTGTCCGAGGCGTGGATGCCGCTCGCGGCGGCGATGCGAGTCCTACGCGGGCTCGACCTCGACCTTCTCGGCCTCGTCCTTGCGGATCGACAGCTCGTAGCCGCGGACGTTGAGCTCCAGCGGGTCGCCGAGCGGAGCCACCTTGACCACCGTGATCTTGGCGCCCTTCGTGATGCCCATGTCCATGATGCGGCGCTTGATGGCGCCCGTGCCGGTGAGTGCCTTCACCGTGCAGGAGGACCCAACCGGGATGTCCCTGAGCGTTGTCACCGTTACCCTCTCTTCCTCTCTCTTGCCGGCGCTCGCGCGCCAGCCTGGTACGACGTTATCGACCGGACGTGTCCGGGTTGCGTCGGGACGCCCCGACGCCGCAGCGCCCGCGAGGGGCGCGAGTGCGCAAGCCGTGCTAGCAGACGAAGACGTGCATGCACGTGGCATGGTCGACGCCCAGCTGGGCACCCTTGACCTTGACGATGGTGCCCGACGAGCCGCTTTGGCTCACGACGTTGACCTCGGCACCGTCGACGAACCCAAGGTTCTCGAGGTGACGGCGCATCTCGGTGCTGCCGCTGACCCTCACCACGTGGACGGCCTCGCCCTCGTGGGCCATGGCGAGCGGAAGCTGGGCACCCCTCGACGTCGCGACTGCCATGTGCTCCTCCTTCGTCTCCCCCGCCGTGACACAGCAACGCGGACGCCCACGGTGTGGCCATCCGCCTCGCGTCACCCGCGCAATCCCACGTGGCGGGAGAAGTTGTCTGCCTCTAACTCGTAAGTAGTATGTGCCTAACTTTTGGTGGAGTCAACCATGGTGAACCGTTAGGTGTTGTTAACTTTTGGAATAACGGACGACGTCGCGACACAAAAGGCGGGGCGCCCAGCCTCATGGCCAGACGCCCCGCCGCGCGAAGCACTATGCGAGAAGAGCCCTACTTGAGGCGCGCGAGCACACCACGCACGAGGCGCTCGAAGTCTGCCTCGTATTCGGACGCCACCGAGAGCACGCTCTCGTGCGTGACGCCCGCCTCGCCCGCCATGTTGGCGGCAAGCGTGAGGCCCAGGACGTTCATGCCCAGCGCGTGGGCCATGATGGCCTCGCACACGAGCGACATACCGGCAAACGAGGCCCCGAGGCACCCCAGCGCCGCGACCTCGGCGGCCGTTTCGAAGCTCGGGCCGAGAAGCCCTGCGTAGACACCCTGCTGCAGCTCGATGCCCTCGTCGGCGGCGACGCCCGCGGCAAGGCCGCGCAGGTAGGGCGTGTAGGTGTCGGTCATGCCCACGAACGGCGAGTCGACGCAGGCCAGGTCCTCGTCCTCGATGAGGGGATTCGTGCCCGTAAGGTTGAGGTGGTCGGTGATGAGTCCCAGGCCCACGCGGCCGCGGCCGGCAATGGCGCCCGTGGAGCAGGCGAAGATGATGTCACGGCAGCCGAGCTTGTGGGCGTGGCGCACGAGCGACGCCACCTCGGCGGAGCTGTAGCCCTGGTAGAGGTGCACGCGACCCGGATAGACCACGACGGGCACGCCGTCGATCGTGCCCACGGTGGCCTCAAAGCTGTGGCCGGGAATGGGCCTGGCGTGCGCGGGGAAGCCCTCAATGTCCTCGTACGGAATGCGACGGACCGGCTTCACGAGGCCGGCCAACGCCCCAAGGCCGCTGCCCAGGACGATGGCAACCGGATGCTCGACGCTTGCGCGGCACCCCTCGACGACGCTCTCATCTACCACAACGATCCCCTCCCTCTCGAGGGCCCGGGCGGCAAGCCCGGAGCCCCTCACGAGTCTTCCTGTGAAGCTCCCATCGTAGACGAGTCCATGGCCGCAGGCGGGGCTCTTCGCCTTCAGGACGGCAAGCGGTGCCCGCAATTCGG
>NZ_CEVYAT010000042.1:0-10756 GCF_982402205.1 Parolsenella sp.
CCGCCCGCCCGCACAACGACCTGCCGCGCTCGTTCGTCGACGAGGTGTCCGTGAAGCCCGCCCTTCTCGGCCTGCTCACGCGCATCCTGCCCATCGATGCCGACCTCATGACCGTCCTCGACGAGGACTGGCGCGTCGCCCGCGCCACCGGCACGGCCACCGGGTCGCGTAACCTCGTCACGTTCCCGCTGCGCTACCTAGTCGAGGACGGCTCGGCGCCCGTCACCGTGACGATGCGCCGCCAGACGCGCGCCGGCGAGGCCCGCCACTGGCAGCTCACGCTCGTCGACGGCGACGACGGCACCGGCAACGCCCACGAGGCCGCCGGGCTCGAGGGCCTGCCGCAGGCCGCCGGCGGCTGCTGGGCCCAGCTTGCGCCCAAGCCCGCCGCAGGCACCGCCTCGCCCGACCCCATCCGCGACCTCGCCCAGTTCATGGAGATCGGCACCTGGGAGCTTTGCCTGGGCACGCTTGCCACGGCCGCCACGCCCGAGCGCTGGAACTATCCCGGCGAGGGCGTGGGCCGCGCCAGCCGCTACGGCGTCCTGCGCGACTACCTCGCCGCCACGCTCGCGCGCGTCCGCGCCACCGGTGCGCTCGCCGTCTCGGCCGACGGGACGCTTACCGCGTTCGACACCGGCCTCGCCACGGCCATGGACGAGGAGCTCTACGCCGTGATGTCTGCCACCGGCACCGACATCCCCTGGCACCTCGACGGCTTTGCCACCGCGGGCGCCGGCGAGTTGGGCGCCCGCCTCGTGGCGCAGCTGCCCGAGCTGCCCGAGCGAGCCTCCTACCTGCGCTCGATCGACGACGTCTGCGTGCGCGAGGACGCGCTCGTCATCCCCGACTACCGCTCGATCCTGGCCGACGGCGCAGACCGTCTGCCAAGGGGCTTCCTCACCGAGCAGCTCACGGGCACCCACGCGGAAGAGGCGCTCGAGGCGCTGCTCGGAGGCGGCACTCCCGCCGAGCACGCGAGCGCGCTGCGCACGCTGTCGCGCACGATCTCGGGCGAGCCGGGGCGCTACCGCAAGACGTGCCGCGCCATCGACGACGCCATCGACCTGGCCCGCAGACGTAGCTGCCGAAGCTACCGCTACGTGGCACCCGCCTACGACGCCGCGCGCGACCGCATGGTCATGCTGCTGCCGCTCGCCATCGTCGACGACGCGCAGGTCGACTGCGCGCTGACACTCGAGCTCATGCCCAGCGGCGCCTACCAGGCCGCGAGCGTCGTGTCGCTGCCGTGCGCCTACGCGGCCGCCCGCGCCGTGAGCGCCGAGGTGCCCACCTGGCTCACTGCCGAGAAGGCCCTCGCGTAGACGCGGCCGGCACTCTTATGCCGCGCTCGTGCTCGCGACAGCAGCATCGAGAAGGCACTCGGGCAACGGCGGCCGGCACGTACTCGCCGCCTCGCCCGTGGACCCTCACCGCCTCACCCGTGAACCCTCGCCTAGCTGCGACTTTCATACACAACGAGACACGCCCTCCGCGCCCTCCCTGCCCCCAGAATCCTAGGAAAATGCCGTTAACCCCATCCGCTAAATCGGGTTAACGGCATTTTCCTAGGATTCTGTAATTGGGGGGGGCGCCGCGCCTGCTCTACTCCAGATACCGCCCGCGGAGCTCAGCAACGTCGGCGTCGGTGACGCCCAGGGCGTCATGCACGTAACCGTCGAGGCCGCCAAACTCGCGCTCAAGCCCCGCTACGGCGGCACGGATGAAGCGAATGTTGGCGTCGGTGCGCAGGCTCGGCGCCTCGTCGGTGTAGAGGTTGGTTGCGAGGTAGTCGTCCTCCATCTCAGGCCCCGGCACGCCCAGGATGTGCTCGAGCACCATCGTGCCCATGCCGCAGCGGTCGCGACCCACGTGGCAGTGCCACAGCGCCGCACCCTGCGTGTTCTCGAGAATCGAGCGGATGAACAGCCCATAGGCCGCGATGCCCGCCTCGCTCGTGAGGTGGTGCGGGTAGAACTCCTCCATGTAGGCGGCGGGGTCCTCGTCGTTGTCCTCGAGATCCGCAAGGCGGCGACGCGCCTCGGCGCTCTGTGAGATGCCTGCGAACACCTCATGCAGCACGTCGGCGTGCACGAAGCGCGCCTGGGGCAGTGCTCTCATGGGGTCGGGCGTCTCGGCCAGCTCGTCCTCGCCGCGGAAATCGACAACAAGCCGCAGGTCATAGACGTCACGCAGACGGGCGAGGTCCGCGTCGCTCGCCCAGCAGAGCAGGCCGCTACGCAGCAGCAGCCCCTTGCGCACATGACGCCCGTCGACCGCGGGCAGGCCGCCCAGGTCGCGCGTGTTGGGGAGCTTCTCGAAGTCGATGCGCCCAAAGTTGGGGCGCAGCGGGTTGTCGTTCGGCCCCGCCAGCGGGCGTCTGCGGTCAGCCACGCGTTCACAGCCCTTGCTACTCATTGGCACCCTCGCTCTCCCCCGCCGCGGGCACCGCGCCCGTGGCAAGAATCTGCTCGAGGGCATCCTCGTCGAGCACTGGCACGCCCAGCTGCTGGGCCTTCGTGAGCTTGGAGCCGGCCGCCGCGCCCGCGATCACGTAGCTCGTCTTCTTCGAGACCGAACCCGAGACCTTAGCGCCAAACGCCTGCAGCGCGGCCTTGGCGTCGTCGCGCTTGTGGCGCTCGAGCGTGCCCGTGAGCACAAACGTGAGGCCCGCGAGCGTCTGCGGGGCCTGCTCGCCGCGCTCCTCCTCCAGCACCACGCCCGCCTCGCGCAGGCGCTCCACCACGGCGAGGTTCTCCTCCACCGAGAAGAACTCGCGCACGCCATGGGCGATCTTGGGGCCCACGCCCTCCACGGCCGCGATGCGCTCCTCGTCCGCCGCCATGAGCTCGACGAGCGAGCCAAACTCGCCGGCCAGCGAGCGGGCCACCTGCTCGCCCACGTGGCGAATGCCCAGGCCAAACAGCACGCGCGCAAGGCCGCGCTCGCGGCTCTCGGCAATTTGGTCCATGACCTTGGCCGCGATGACCTTGCCCACGAGGATGTCGTCACCCGAGACGCTCACGCGCCCCGTCGGGCAGGCGGCCAGCGCGCTTTCGGTGAGGTTGTCGTAGAAGTCCGCCACGTCGGAGACAAGCCCCGCGGCCACGAGCTTGCCAATGAGCTCGTCGCCCAGGCCGTCGATGTCCATGGCCTTGCGGCTCACCCAGTGGGCGAGGCGCTCGTGGGCCTGCGCCGGGCAGTCGATCGACACGCAGCGGAAGGCCACCTCGCCCTCCTCGCGCACGACGGGGCTGCCGCAGCTGGGGCAGTGCGTGGGCATGTGGAACTCAGTGGCGTCCGCCGGGCGCAGCTCGAGCACGGGGCCCACGACCTCGGGAATCACGTCGCCAGCCTTGTGGACCACGATTGTGTCGCCCACGCGCACGTTCTTGCGGCGAATCTCGTCGAGGTTGTGCAGGGTTGCGCGCGCGATGGTGGAGCCCGCGACGACCACCGGGTCGAACTCGGCCACAGGCGTGAGCACGCCCGTGCGACCCACCTGGATGCGAATCTCGCGCAGCACGGTGCGCTTCTCCTCGGGCGGGAACTTGAAGGCGATGGCCCAGCGCGGCGCACGGGCGGTAAAACCCAGCGCCTCCTGCCCCGCGAACGAGTCGATCTTCACCACGACGCCGTCGATGTCGTAGTCGAGCTCGTCACGGTGCGCCAGCGCCTCGGCACAGAAGTCGTGCACCTCGTGGGCGCTTGTGCAGCGGCGGGCGTTGGGGTTAACGTTGAAGCCGCAGCTACGGAGCCACCCGAGGAACTGCCACTGCGTGGAGACGGCCAGCGGAGCTTCGTCGGCCACGGCGTAGATGAACGTCTCGAGGTCACGGTGAGCCGTGATCTTGGGGTCCTTCTGACGAAGGCTTCCGGCCGCCGCGTTGCGGGGGTTCGCGAACGGCTCGCGGCCCGCGGCGTCGGCGTCCTCGTTGAGGCGCACGAAGCTGTGCTTGGGCATGTAAACCTCGCCGCGCACCTCGATGGACTGGCCTAGGCCTCCGTCGGTCACGCGGGCCAGGCCGTCCGCCGCGAGGGCGTGCGGGACGTCCTTGATGGTGAGAACGTTGGCCGTGACGTTCTCGCCGGTGGTGCCGTCGCCGCGGGTGGCGGCGCGCACAAACTGGGCGTCGCGATACGTGAGGGCCACGCCCAGGCCGTCGATCTTGAGCTCGCAGGTGTAGGCAACCGGATGGTCGGGCGTGGAGCCCAGGGCCTCGTCGGTGCGGGCGAGCCACTCGTCGAGCTCGGCGAGGTTCATCGCGTCATCGATCGAGTACATGCGCTGGGCATGGCGCACCGGCTCGAACTGCTCGGAGACGTAGCCGCCCACGCGCTGGGTGTAGGAGTCGGGCGTGACGAGCTCGGGGTGCACGGCCTCGATGGCCTGCAGCTCGCGAAGCAGGCGGTCGAACTCGGCATCGGTGACGGCCGGGTCGTCGAGGGCGTAGTAGCGGTAGGCATAGACGTTGAGCAGGCGGTTGAGCTCCGCCACGCGCGCCCGCGGGCTCGTCGCTGGCTGCTCTGGCGCCGCACTCGCGCCCCTCTCGTCCATGTCGCCAAACAGCGACGTCTGCCCCTCGAGCGCGTCCTTCTCGTTTGCCACGTCTTCTCCCATCGTCTGCGTTTTCCGCATCCGATGGTACCGCAGCTTGCGGACACCCCGCGAGCGCGAGGGGTGCGCGGAATCTGCGCGCGGACGAGCCATCTACCGAACGTAAGCGCAAGCGGCGCGGCTGACGCACCCGCGCAAGCCGCCACGACCTTATCGCCCCGCTCTAAAACTGGCTCCTGTATTAGTGGAGAGGGACGCGAGAGCACCGGGTGCACGCAATCGGGGGTAGTGCATTCCGCTCCAGGTCCACGGCGACCCCGCGGAGACCGCACCTGCACGCGAATCGGCCTCGTGCATCCCCGGCCGGGCCCGCGCCAGCTCCTTGACCCCCGGGGACGAATGCACTAGGCCAAATAACGTGCAGCATCCGCCGCGGGCGTTACTCTCCCCTAATACACAACCCCAGATAACGTGCAGCGCCCCATCGCATGCAAATCTCCCCTAATACACAAGACCGGGATACGTGCAGCATCCGCCGCCAGCACGCGCCCTGCGCAGCAAAAACGGGGCGGAGAAGCACGCGCTCCCCCACCCCGCAAGGCTTACGTATGTCGCCGCAGCGCGCTCACCGTAGCCGCGTCAGCCGCCGCATCGCCGCAACCGCACCAACCGCCGCAGTCGCTATTGCCTATCTGCTGCTCAGGCCACCGTTGCCGTTGCCATAGCCGCCACCGCTGCCGTAGCTGTTGCCGTACTGCTCGAGGTACTGCTCGAGCAGCGATCCTTGCGACGAGCTGTCGGAGTCTTGCTGCTGCTGGAGCGCCTCGTCGCTGCCCAGCGTCACCTGCACCTGCATCTGCTTGCTGCCGCGCATGAGCGTCACGGTCACGGTGTCGCCCACGCTGTGGGAGCGCACGGCCAGGAGCATGGCATCAGAGCTCGTGATCTCGTCATCATCGATGGCGGTCACCACATCGCCCTGCTGAATGCCGGCCTGCTCGGCGGGGCCGCCAGCGGCCACCTCGGCCACGTAGGCACCCTGGTTCACCGACAGGTTGTTGCTGCGGGCGTTCTGGGCGTTCACGGTCTGGAACGAGCCGCCAATGTAGGCGTGGGTCACGGTCTCCCCGGCGATGAGCTTCTTGGCCACGTCAACGGCGTAGTTGCCCGGAATCGCAAAGCCCACGCCCGAGCTCGAGCCCGAGTAACTCTCGATGAGCGAGTTGATGCCCACGAGCTGGCCCTTGCTGTTCACGAGGGCACCGCCGGAGTTGCCGGGATTGATCGTGGCGTCGGTCTGGATGAGGTTCGTGTAGATGGTGTTGCCCGAGGTAGACTGCAGCATCGTCGAGCGATAGAGCGAGCTCACGATGCCCGTGCTGACGCTCTGCTCGAGGCCGAACGGGCTGCCCAGGCTCATGACCCAGTCACCCACCTGCAGGGAGTCGGAGTCGCCCACCTCAACCGGCGTGAGCGTGGCGCCCTCGGCGTCAATCTTGATCACGGCAAGGTCGCTCGACTCGTCGGAACCCACCACGGTGGCGTCGTACGAGTCGCCGTTCACGGACACGCTGATGGACTGCGCACCCTCGATGACGTGGTAGTTCGTGAGGATGTTGCCGTCGGTGTCGAGGGTGACGCCCGAACCCACGCCGTCGCCCTGGGCCGTGGTGACGCTCACCGACACCACCGACGGCAGGGCCTTGGTGGCCACGGCGTTGGCAAGCGTGGTGTTGGAGTCGTCATCGGAGTTGACCGTGATGGTCTGGCTCGACCCCGCGGACGAGGCGCCACTCGTGGCCACGCTCGCACCGGTGCCGCCCACCAGGCCAAAGCCCAGCAGCACGGCCACGACCGCCGCGGCACCCAGCACGCCGCCAAGCAGGCCAAACGCAAAGGCCTTGAGGCTCGTGCGGGGCTTCTTGGGTGGCTTGGGCGCCGGCGCGCCCGCGCCCGTGGGGTCTGCCGGGCTCGCCGGGGAGGCAGCCCTCGTCTGCTGTGCGGTGGAGAAGGGCGGGACGGGCCCGGGCTGCGTCCCGTTCAAGTCGTTGTACTCAGACATGTTCTCGCTCCTTTGCGACACGCGCGGCGCTCGCGCCACGGCTTTTTTCTATCAACGTTGTACCCCTCGCCCAAGACAAAAAACGCGCGGGCGGCACCAGACCACCCGCGCGAGACAACGCTTACAGCAAGCTGAAAATATGGCCGAGAGGCACGCCAAAGACGGCGGCGAGACAGCCGAGAAACCCCAGCCATGCAGGGCAAACCTAGAGCTTGAAGAGGTAGCCCACGCCGCGCACCGTCACGATGTGGCTCGCCACCTGAGGACCCACCTTGGAGCGCACGCGACGGATGTGCACGTCGACCGTGCGCGTGCCGCCGCAGTACTCGAAGCCCCACACGCGATGCAGCAGCGTCTCGCGCGAGTAGGCGCGGGAGGGGTGCGTCGCGAGGAACGACAGCAGCGAGTACTCCATGAGGGTGAGGTCGACAGGCTTGTCGTCGATGTTGATCTGGTAGGTGGCGAGGTTGATCGTCATGTTGTCAATCACGACGATGTCGCTGGGCGCGTTCTCTTCGCCCGGCCACAGGAGCTGGGTCATGCGGACCTCGAACTCGGCGGCACCGGCGGTGGCGAGGATGAAGTCGTTGCGGCCCTGGACGGGCATGCGCTGGGTCGAGAGCTTGTCCTCGTCGGTCACGAGCAGCTGCGGGATGCAGCCATTCTCGGCCGAGTAGGTCGCCACGCGCGAGACGAGGTCGTCGGAGGCACCGGCCAGGTCGAGCGTCACGAGGCCAAAGTCGCTCGCGCTCGAGATTGCCTGGTCAAAGGTGTCGGGCGTGGCGAGCAGCACGGAGATGTCGAGCTCGTGTGAGAGTTCGCGCATACGGTCGTGAAGCCTGGTGGTGCGCGATATGAGAAGGACCTTCTTGTGGTGCATGCGGGTGCTCCCGTGTCCTTGGGGACTCATCGCCCCTGACCTACTCATTGGGGTCGTTGTCAACAGAGATTAGCACGAATCCACTGGTCATGTCGGCTAGCGGTCTGCCTCGTTAACAAAGCGAAACGCTGGTATTTCGAGAAGCGTGCGGCCGAGAGGGGCAATGCGCCGGCCCTTCTTTTCAGAAAGGGTGGCAAAGGGCTCTGACCCCTTTGCCACCCTCGCGATGGAAAACGAGGCGGAGGGACAGTCCCCTCCGCCTCGTTCCTACACGTCCTTGATGTTGCCGAGGAACGCCTGTGTGCGCTCGCTCTTGGGGTGGTCGAAGACCTCCTCGGGCGTGCCCTGCTCGACGATGACGCCGCCGTCCATGAAGACCACGCGGTCGGCCACGTCGCGGGCAAAGCCCATCTCGTGGGTCACGACGATCATCGTCATGCCCTCGCGGGCCAGGTCGCGCATGACGCCCAAGACGTCGCGCACGAGCTCGGGGTCAAGGGCGCTCGTTGCCTCGTCGAACAGCATCACGTGCGGGTTCATCGCCAGGGCGCGGGCGATGGCGACGCGCTGCTGCTGGCCGCCCGAGAGCTGCGAGGGCATGTAGTCGATGCGCTCGGCCAGGCCCACCTTGGTGAGCTCCTCGACGGCCACGCGCTCGGCCTCCTCGGGGCTGCGCTTGAGCACCTTCTCCTGCGCGAGCATCACGTTCTTCTTCACCGACAGGTGCGGGAAGAGGTTGAACTGCTGGAACACCATGCCCAGCTGGCGGCGCACGGCGTTGATGTCGACGCCCTTCTGGGTGATGTCGGTACCCTCGAAGACGATCTGGCCGCTCGTGGGCGTCTCGAGCAGGTTGACGCAGCGGAGCATCGTGGACTTGCCCGACCCCGAGGGGCCCAGCACCACGACGACCTCGCCACGGTGGACGTCGAGGTCGATGCCCTTGAGGATGACGGTCTCGCCGTCGTAGGTCTTGTGCAGGTCGCGGATAGAGACGACGACCTCGTCGCTGTTGCCCGTGGGCGCCGCGCCCGTCTCGGCCACGCTCTTGTTCTCTGCCATGCTACGTTGCCTCCCTTAGGCGATGTGGTCGCCGTCGATGACGCCGGCTTCCTTGAGGGTCTTCTTGCGGCGCTTGCCCGCGTCGGTGCCCAGCATGCGGGCCTCGAGCTTGCCCACGAGACGGGCCAGCGGGATCGTGACCACCAGGTAGAACAGGGCGGCGACGATGTAGGGCGTGATCGAGCCGGTGGAGGCCACGATGGTCTTGGAGTACATGACGACCTCCATGACGCCCACGGCCGCCAGCAGCGACGTGTCCTTGTACAGCAGGATGAACTCGCTGGTCATCGTCGGCAGGACGTTGCGGAACGTCTGCGGGATGATGACGTAGACCATCGTCTGGAAGCTCGTCATGCCCAGCGAGCGGGCGGCCTCGGACTGGCCCTTGGGAATCGACTGGATGCCCGCGCGGAAGATCTCGCACAGGTAGGCGGCCGAGTTCATCGCCAGCACGATGACGCCCAGCGGGTAGCTGGGGATCTGAAGACCCGCGAGCGGCAGGCCAAAGAAGGCGATGTAGATCTGCAGGAAGGCGGGCGTGCCTCGCACGATGTTGACGTAGAAGCCCGCAACGGCCCGCAGCACGCGCAGCTTGGAGATGCGCATGAGGGCGAGCACGAAGCCAAACGGGATGGCCAGCGGGAAGGCCACGAGCACGATGGCCAGGGCCATGAGGAAGCCCTGGAAGACCGACGGGATGCTCGACACCAGGATGGGCGGGTTGAGGAAGAGGCGCAGGAACGTGTTCTCGTTCCACTTCTGCACCCAGCCCTGTTCCTTGAGCCAGTTGGCGGCCGAGTCCCACGGGCTCACGCTCGTCACCGAGATGGCGGGCACGTCGGAGAGGTCGTGGCTCGAGCCGTCGGCCAGGGTGTAGGAGGCGCTCATCTGCTCGTCGCCGCCCGAGGTGGGAAACACCACCTTGTAGAGCTCGAGGCGCACGTAGGCGCCAGCCGGGGCGTCCTCGGCGAGCGCGAAGGTCACGGACTGGCCGTCGGAGCTCACCTCGGTCTTGGGACGGTCGCGCGTCATGAGGTCGTCGCCGGAGAGCAGCGTGAGGCGCGCGTCATCAGTGGAGTACGAGGTGCCCTCGGGCAGGGTCAGCGTGACACTCTTGACCTGCTCGGAGGCGTCGGCCTGACCCTCCCAGGTGATGCGCGTCTCGGAGCCGCCGAGCACCTCGCTCGAGCCGCTGCCGTTGGGCTTGGCCGAGCACTTCTGGGTCTCGAGGGCCTGGGCCGCCATGGGCGAGACAAGCGTGAGCGCGCACGCGAGCGTGGCGAGTGCGACGGCGAGCGCACGCAGGCGCGGTCGGGCCTTCTTGGTGTTGTCGAGCATGAAATCCGTCCTTTACGGCAAACGCCCCTCCCCCGATTGCGGGAGAGGGGCACAACCATATTCCCTAGGGAATTCTACTAGCCAAAGTACTTGTTGACGATGGAGTCCATGGTGCCGTCGTCGGTGAGGGCCTGGAGGGCGTCGTTGACCTTGGCGAGCAGGTCGGCGTTGTCCTTGTTGATGGCGATGCCGTACTCCTCGCCCGTGGCGATCTCCTTGATGACCTGGGCGTTGGTGTAGGCGTCGGCGACCATCTTGGCGGCGACGGCCTTGTTGGTGACGACGGCGGTGGCGTTGCCGGCCTGCATCTGGGCGAAGCAGTCGGTGGCGTTGGTGAAGGGCTGGGTGGTGGCGTTGGGGAAGTTCTCCTGTGCGTAGGACTCGCCCGTGGTGCCAGACTGCACGGCGATGACCACGCCGGCCTGGTTGAGGGCGTCGGTGTAGGTGTCGGCGGTGACGTCGGCGTTGTCCTTCATGGCAACGATACCCAGGTCATCGATGTAGTACGGATCAGAGAAGTTGACCTGCTCCTCGCGCTCGGGCTCGATGGTGATGCCGGAGAGGCCCAGGTCGACCTGGCCGCCGGCGGCCACGGCGGGCACGATGGCGTCGAAGTTGAGGCTCTTGATCTCGAGCTCGAGGCCAAGCTTGTCGGCCAGGGCCTTGGCGAGGTCCATGTCGAGGCCCACGTACTCGTCGTTCTCGAGGTTCTCGAACGGCGGGAAGTCGGGCGAGGTGCCCACGGTGAGCTTGCCCGCGGTGACGAGGGAGGCGGCGTCGGCAGCAGCGGTGCTGGCGGCCTCGGTGGTAGCGGCGGTGTTGCCGCCGGTCGAGCCGCAGCCGGCCAGGGCTGCGA
>NZ_CEVYAT010000043.1:0-10719 GCF_982402205.1 Parolsenella sp.
CTCGGGCACCGCGCTCGACTCTGCCCGCCTGCGCAACGCCATCTCGTCCAAGGTGGGCCTGGACCAGCACTCGATCAACGCCTACATGCTGGGCGAGCACGGCGCGTCGCAGTTCGCCGCGATGTCGTGCGTGAGCTTTGGCTGCAAGACGCTCGCCGAGCTTGCCGCCGAGCAGCCCGAGCGCTTTGGCTTTGACCAGGCCGAGGTCGAGGACCTTGCGCGCCAGGGCGGCTACGTTACCTACGCCGGCAAGGGCTGCACCGAGTACGCGGTTGCCCAGGCCGCCGTCCGTCTCGTCCAAGCCATCTTGGGCAACGAGCACTACGTGACCTGCTGCTCCACGCTGCTCACCGGCGAGCATGGCGAGGAAGGCAACTTTGCCTCCATCCCGTGCGTCGTGGGTGCCAACGGCATCGAGGAGACCTTCGAGCTGCCGCTGAACGAGCGTGAGAAGGCCGCCTTCCACGCCAGCTGCGAGCACATCCGCGGAAACATCGCCAAGCTGGGCGACTGGTGGAACACCGAGGCCCGCGTGTAGTCTCGCGGGCTTCTTTACCAATCGAATAGATGAGCCTTTGGGGCCAGCTGCGTGTGCGGCTGGCCCCTTTTCTGTGCGAGGGGGGGGTGCTGGGCGAGGGGACGATGACGCTTGTCCGGTCTCTGCGCTTGTTGCGCTTGGCTCGCTCCAGCCAGACCTTCTCTGTCCAATGCGTCCGCGAAGCTACGCCCGGTCTACTCCTCCCAAAATGCCAGTAAAGTGCTTGGTTATGTCGCGATATGCATATAAGTTATATTTCCGCAGGTAGATTGCTGTGTCCCTTAACTTCGACCCTGTATAGCCAGCTTCAGGCACAGGGACGGACCCTTGCTTGGCGAGGGAGAGGGACCCTATGGAGAGAAGAAAGACAAGGCGCTGGGGAGGTGTCCTGGCGTGCGCGCTGGCCGCGGCCCTTGCACTCGTGCTGGGCGCCGCCCTGCCCGCCACGTATGCCTATGCGGCCGACGTGAGCCTGGACGAGCCCGACCACGCCAAGACCGTCACCGACAACGGCGACGGCACCTACAAGCTGAGCCTCACTGTCAAGGGAGACTCTCAGAGCTCGTTCGAGAGCACGCCGGCAGACGTTGTCCTCGTCATCGACACCTCGGGCTCGATGAATGACAACGGCAAGCTCGACAACGTCAAGAGGGCAGCGAAGACCCTCATCGACGAGCTGCTCACCGGCGACAACGCCAAGTTCGATGCCTCGAAGCAGATTCAGGTCTCGGTCATCAGCTTTGACACGAGGGCCAGCAATCCCACGAGCTTCACGGCCAACGCGGGCGACGCGACCCAAGCCATCGATGCTCTGAAGGCAGAGGGCGGTACCAACTGGGAGGAGGCGCTGCAGAAGGCCAACGCCCAGAACAGCGGCCGTACCGATGCCAGGAAGTACGTCGTGTTCTTCTCCGATGGCGCACCGACGTATCGCATCAGCTCGGTCCAGACGGGTACAAAATTGGGTTTTTCGCTCAGCGAGGGCTTTCACAAGGTTCCTGCCTATGACGAGGACGACACCTGGAATACCCCGCGTGGCATTCACGGCTCCGGCAACGACGATCCCTACAACGCCAACTACAACAGCGCCGTGACCGAGGCCAACAAGCGCGACGTTGACACCGTCCAGCTCTTTGCCGTGAGTGGCGACACGTCCGCCAACGCCTCGATGACCAAGTTCGCCAACGACGTCACCGGCGACTTCCTCGACGGTACCGACGCCGACAAGTTGAACGACGCGTTTGCCGAGATTGCCCAGACGATCACCAACTCGTGCTACTACCGCGACGTCAAGATCGTTGACCAGCTCTCCGACTACGTCGACTTCAAGGATGCCGTCTCCGCAGATGGCACGCTTGCCTCCGCGACCATCACCAAGACCGACGCCTCGGGCACGAGCCCCGTTGCCGGTGCCGTGGCCAAGGTCGACGGCAAGAAGCTTACGGTCGACCTCTCCGGCGAGGGCGAGCTCGAGGCCGATGCCACCTACACCGTCAGCTTCGACATCAGGCCCACGGCGGACGCCTATGACGCGGTTGCCGCGGGTACGCTCACGAACCCCGTTCCCACCAACGTCAACATCGACCACGACGCCACGACGCTCGAGTACAAGACCGTCACCAAGCGCACCGGTGCCACCGACGTTGTGAGCGACACGCTCTATGCGGACTACGACATTCCCACCATCGCCCTGCCCGCCAAGCAGCTCACGGTGACCAAGACCTGGGAGAACGCCCGCGATGACGCCCGCGCTACCCAGCCCGTCCACGTGCAGGTCACGCGCAACGGCGCCGACTATGGCACGCCTGTCGAGCTCTCTGCCAGCAACAACTGGACGAGCACCGTCACCGTGACGGGCAACCCCGCCGACGCCTCCGCCTGGGGCGCACGCGAGACCGATGGTGACCTTTCCAACTACACCACCGCCGTCGCGGCCGATGGCCTGAACCTCTCGGTCACTAACACCCACAAGGCCTGGCCCGTCACGGTCAATGGCGCCACCGAGCTTGCGGGCACCAAGACCCTCACGGGCCGCACCCTCGTCGCCGGCGAGTTCAACTTCACCATCAAGCCGTGCGGCGACGCCCCTGCCTCCACGCAGGCGACTGCTAAGAACGACGCTGCGGGCGACTTCCACTTTGGCGACATCACCTTCGACGCGCCCGGCACCTACTACTACGATGTGGCCGAGGTCACCGACGGACTTGCCGACAAGGGCATCACCGCCCAGACCTCCACGCTGCAGGTCAAGATCGACGTGGTCGAGAAGGACGGCGCCCTGGTGGCCCAGGTGAGCCTGCCCGATGGCGGCCTCGCCTTTGCCAACGCCTACAAGCCCAGCGATGCCACGGTTAACGTCATGGCCTTCAAGCAGCTCGACTGCAAACAGGAGGGCGTCAAGGCCCCCGACCTTAATGCCAACGACTTCTCGTTCACCATCACCGGCGACGGCCCTCTGCCCGCTGCCGCCACCGTCTTCAACGACGAGGCCGGCAACGTCTCCTTTGACGCCATCACCTTCACCAAGGCCAACCTCGGTGGCGAGATGAGCAAGACATTCACCTACCAGGTCAGCGAGTCTGGCTCCAAGGCGGGCGTCACCAACGACCCCTCCTCCAAGACCTTCACCATTACCGTTACCGACAATGCCGACGGTTCCATGACCGCCGAGATGAGTCCGATTGACCCGTTCGTGAACACCTACGCCGCCGCGTCCGCGAGCTACAGCGTCTCCAACGACATCACCGTGAGCAAGCAGCTCAATGGTCGCGCCCTCGAGGACGACGACTTCACCTTTGAGCTCATCGACGCCAATGGCAAGCAGGCGGCCACCGCCACCAACGACGCCAGCGGCACCGTTGTGTTCAAGAACGTCACGTACACCACGCCGGGCGAGTACACCTACACCGTCCATGAGGTCAACGACGGCAAGGGCGGCGTGATATACGACGCCAGCACCTACCAGGTGAAGGTCACCGTGGCTGACAATGGCAAGGGCCAGCTTGTTGCCAAGGCCTCAAGCGACGCCGACGCCATCGTGTTTAAGAACAGCTATGCCGCCGCGCCTGCGAGCGTGAGCCTCTCCGCCACCAAGGTGCTCGAGGGCGCCCAGCTCGCCGACGGCCAGTTTGGCTTTGAGGTGCTCAACAAGGGCCAGGTCGTTGCCCGCGGCAAGAACGCCGCCGACGGCACCGTAAGCTTTGGTGCGCTGGCGCTCAACCAGGCCGGCACCTACAGCTTCCAGATTTGCGAGGTCAATGATGGCCAGCAGGGCGTGACCTACGACGGCTCCAGCCATGACGTCAAGGTCGTCGTGACCGACGACGGCAAGGGCCAGCTTACGGTGAGTTCCGTCGAGGGCGACAACCCCACGTTCACCAACTCCTACACCGCTCCCAAGCAGGAGGAGAAGGACAACCAGGGTGGCGCCCAGCAGGGCAACGACAAGCAGATGCCCCAGACGGGCGACACCAACAACGCCACCGTCCCCGTTGTGCTTGGTGCTGCCGCTGTGATCTGCGTGGCCGCCGGCCTTGTGATTGCCAAGCGCAGGAAGTAACGCTTGGGGCTGTTCCCCTCGAGGGGCAGGCAGATTCTTAGGAGGGGCCAGTCGCAATTGAGCGGCTGGCCCCTTTTCATGTAGCGCCATCGTTTAGCACGTCTGTCCCTCAATATGCATATAAGTCATATTTCCGCAGGTAAAAGGTTCGAATTACTAGCGTAAAGAAGGGAAGGTGCCACCTGCATATTCTGAATGTCGATTGAAATATGCATCACGGCCGACATCCAAGAATCACGTTTCGAAACAAGGAGCCAGGCCATGCAACGCCACCGAGTTCCCGAACCAGTCAGACCTGCCGTCCTCGTCCGCGCGACAGCATCCAAGTTCCGTCGCAGGAATCGGTAGGGATTCGGGGGGATCCATGACCAAGCGAGCCAAGGTCAGCGCCATGGCCGGCGTGCGCATCAACGAGCGAGAGCTTGCGGTGTTGCGGCAGATTGCCCGGGTGAACTCGACCGTTGTGAGTGTCGGCCAGCTATCAGCGGATTTTTCATGCAGCTTGGCTACGGTGCGAAACGTCATTCGTTCGCTCGAGCACAAGGGACTTATCAGCGTGCAGGCGCGCTTCCTTCGCAACGGCGGTCAGCTCGAGAACGAGTACGAGGTTACGCAGGAGGGCATCCGTGTTCTGGAGTGCGATGATGCACTCGCCAAGGACGAGCGCTAGACAACATCGTATATCCCTCCTGTTCGAAGAAGTTCGGGGGGGGGGTGCCTCAGAGGTAAATGGCGTCTGCTTGAGCGCCGTTGCCCCTGTTGCTCCCGCGTCTCCCAGCCGCGGTGGCGGTGACGCGCCGTGGCTCGAATTCGAAGCGACGATAGCGAGTTAATGCGCAAGGTGGGCCAGGCCTTCGCCGACGCCCGTGCCGAGGCCGGCCTCACGCAGGTCGAGGTCTCGCGCCTGTCGGGCGTGCACCAGTCCTGCGTGAGCCGTCTCGAGCAGGGCAACGGCAACGCGACAGTCGCCACGATGGAGGCCGTCGCGAACGCCCTGGGCTGCCGCCTCGACGTGCGCCTGCTGTTCCCGGCGCCTCCGCACTCCTCCCACAAGTAGCGGGCCGTGGGGTCTGGCGGCGTGGCTGGATTCTATCGCCCTGCTCACGCTCACGTTTTGCGCCCTCGCTCGTCCTCGTTGCCCTGCTCGCACGCGTTTGTGCGGCCACGCTGATCATCGGCGACCTGCGCGCGCTCGCGTTTGTGCGGCCATGCTAATCCTCGCCGTCCCGCTCACTTCGCCCGCACGCCCCTCTCGCAAGATGAGCGTTCGGCGCTCTTCTCGCACAAGGCAACCAAGGGGTGGCCACGCCGCCCGCCCGCAATCGCGCCCCGTTCGCCGTACAGGCGGCGAGACGCCTTTTTGTCCCGTATCCGATTGGGTACGGTTAATCCAACGAATGCCGTGGCGTATGTGGGCCGCGCGCCCACCCAAGCAGCGGTTTGGGTGCGCCAACTGCGGCGATTCTCCCTCCCGTCTGTGCCACGTGGACCTCAACGGAGGGAGTCATCATGAGCGAGAAGATTAGAAACGTTGCCCTCGTCGGCCAAGGCGGCGTGGGCAAGACCATGCTCGCCGAGGCCATGCTCCACCTTTCGGGCGTCACGACCCGACTGGGCGGCCACAAGGGCACCAAGCCCACGCTCGACTATGACCCCGAGGAGGAGAAGCGCTCCTTCTCGATCAAGCTCGCCATGGCGCCCGTTCCCTGGAACGGCGCGCGCCTGAACGTCATCGACGCCCCCTGCTACCCTGACTTTGTTGGCGATGCCTACGCCGCGATGTCTGCCGTTGAGACCGCGGTCTTCGTCGTCGACGCCGCCGGCGACCCCGGCGCCATCACCACGCGTCTGTGGTATGCGGCCGAGGATCTGTCGCTTGCCCGCGCCGTCTTCGTGAACCGCATTGATCGCTCCGAGGCCCAGTACGCCGCCACGCTCGCTGCGCTGCAGGAGCGCTTTGGCCAGCGCCTGGGTGCCGTGACCCTGCCGTGGGGCGTGGGCGACGACTTCAAGGGCATCATCGACGTCATTCGCATGCGGGCCCGTCACCTTGACGGCAACGGCAAGCCGGTCGTCTGCGACATCCCCGACGACATGCGCGCCGCCGCCGACGAGGCTCGCGCCCACCTCTGCGAGCTTGTGGTCGAGGCCGACGACGAGCTCATGCTCAAGTATCTCGAGGGCGATGGCCAGCTCACCCAGGATGAGCTGGAGGGCCTGCTCGCCAAGGCCATCGCCGAGCGCATTTTCGTGCCGGTCTTTGCCGGTTCGTGCACGCGCGAGGAGGGCGTCACGAGCCTCATGGACGACATCGAGACCTACTTCCCCGCGGCGAGCGACTTTGGCTCGGTGCCGCTGGTCAACGGCGACTACCTCGACATCGACGAGGACGACGACCGCCCGGTTGGCTTTGTCTTCAAGGTCCTCAACGACCAGCAGAACGGCCGCCTCGCCCTCGTGAAGGTGCTTGCCGGCACGTTCACCCCGGGCCTCGAGCTTACCTGCGCCCGCACGCGCAAGCCCGAGCGCCTCGCGCGCATCTACCGCATGGTTGGCCGCGACATGACCGAGGTTTCGAGCGCGGTTGCTGGCGACATCGTGGTTGCGCCCAAGATCTCTGCCATGGCGGGCGACACCCTGTCCGTGACGGGCAAGGTCGAGGCCGCGGCGTTCCGCTTCCCCAACTCGCTCTACCAGGTGGCCATCGAGCCCGACAAGCGCGGCACCGAGGACAAGCTGTTCAGCTTCCTCGAGAAGTCCTGCGACGCCGATCCCACGATGAAGGTCACGCGCAACGAGGAGACCGGCCAGACCGTCATCAGCGCGCTGGGCGAGGCCCAGGTGTCCGTCCTGCTCGACCGCATGGCCGCCCGCGCCGGCGTCTCGGCGCACGTGGTGCCCATTCGCGTGCCGTACCGCGAGACCATCCGCCGCACCTCGAGTGCCCAGGGTCGACACAAGAAGCAGACCGGCGGCTCCGGCCAGTACGGCGACTGCTGGCTGCGCCTCGAGCCCAACCCGGGCGGCGGCTACGAGTTCGTCGACGAGGTCGTGGGCGGCCGCATTCCCAAGGGCCTCATCCCGGCCGTCGACAAGGGCGTGCAGGAGACCATGCGCGAGGGCGTCGTCGCCGGCTATCCCATGATCGACGTGCGCGTTGCCTGCTACGATGGCAGCTATCACTCCGTCGACTCCAACGAGATGGCATTCAAGACCGCCGCGCGCATCGGCTTTCAGAAGGCTGCCGCAGACGCCGAGCCCGTTGTGCTTGAGCCCATGGCAAAGCTCGAGGTCACCGTACCCGAGGACTACGCCGGCTCGATCATGGGCGACGTCAGCGCTAGCCGTGGCCGCATCGAGGGCATGGACGCCGGCGAGCGCGGCACCACCGTCATCCAGGCGCGCGTTCCCTACGCCGAGGTGCTCGACTACGCCACGCGCCTGCGCTCGCTGTCTCGCGGCACCGGCGAGTTCACCCTCGAGCTCGAGGGCTACGAGCAGGTTCCCCACGACGTGCAGGCCAAGCTTGCCGAGGAGTGGCAGGCCCGCCGCGCCGCCGGTAGGTAGGCCGGTTTCACAGGTTTTGGGGCGGCGGCACCGTTCGCGGGGCCGCCGCCCTTTTTCATGCCCCGGGTGGCTGCGGGCGCGTATTATCTCCCCAACTATTTGGGGAGGGGAAGCGATGTGCGAGGGGATTGGTTTTGGCGGCGTCTACGGCTCTGGCCTCGTGCGGCCGCAGCGTGGGTCTTCGATTGTGGTTGGGCACGAGAGCGCACTGAGGTTTTGGGCCAACGTGCGCCGCTCGAATGCCGGGATGACAAAGGAGCTGCTTGGGGAGCTGTATCTCGACGACATGCTTGCTAGCATCGACACCGAGAGCGTCTGGGCCGACTGCTCGCTGCTTCCTCTCGAGCTTCCGCATGACGTGGCGCCCCGCATTGCCCATGCGTCTGCCGCGTTGGGGCTTGATGGCCCGCTCGACATAGTTGTTGGTAAGGACTCCGCCCGCCGTGCGTCGGCGGGTGCTAGGTGCCATGTGTGGAAGGGTCCCGTTCCCGATGGGCTCATCTGCTGTCCCGAGCCGGGCGTTTACGTCGTGGCTCCTGAGGTTGCGCTGATGCAGGTGGCTTCTGGCCTTGGCTTTTACAAGACGCTTGCCCTAGCGATGGAGCTCTGCGGAACCTATTCGTGCGATGGCGTGCGCGGCTGCGAGTATGGGGTGGTTCCCGTGACAACCACCGCGAGAATTGGGCATCTTGTGAGCATCGTTGGCAGGATCCGCGGGCTCGACGCCGCGCGGCAGGCTGCCAGGTGCTGCATGGACAACTCGGCTTCTCCGAGGGAAACCGCCTTGGCCGCGATGCTAAGTCTGCCGCGGAGGCTGGGTGGCTGGGGCTGTCCGAGGCCAGAGCTCAACGTTGAGATTGAGTTGAGCGAATCAGCAGCGCGCCAGTGCGGGCGTTCGTATCTTGTTGCTGACCTGTTTTATCGGAAGGCAAAGCTCGACATCGAGTACCAGGGAAAAGAATGGCATACCGCCGACGAGGGAAGGTCCCGTGACGAGGCGAGGCAGAATGCCCTGATGCAGATGGGGTATTCCTGCGTCTTTGTGGCGGCCAGGCAGATCGCAGACGAATCGAAGGTCGATGGCGTTGCTGAACTGATTAAAAGAAGGTCGGGGCTGCGGCTGGAAAGGGCGCCGCTGAGTGCACAGATGCGGGCGCATCGGGCTCAAATGATGAATGACTTGGGTATCTGGGAGCTGTAACAAATCATCTACCGAAGCTCGGGGAATAAAAATGGTCGTTCGACCGAGTTCTGAACGACCTTTGGGTCGAAATAAACCGCTGGGGGAGGCTGCTTGGTAGACGGGTGGGAATGACCAACTCGTCTACCAGCGATTTTAAAATACGGCAGTTTGGAATAAGTCCCTTAATATGCGAATATGCCGTTCAGAACTCGGTCGAACGACCAATTAAGGGAGTAATTGCTTGGTAGATGGCCTAAACGAAGCCGGGGAGGGCGCGAACGCGCCCTCCCCGGCTTGTGAGTTTCTGCAAATGGCGGCCTACGCCCAGCCAAAGTCGGCGAGGCAGTGGTCGACGTTGTCCTCGAAGGTGCCAAGCTCGATGCCGCAGCGGGCGATCTTGCCGGCATCGAGCCTAAAGTCGCGGAAACGGTCCGCGTAGCGCTCGGTGTTGGGAAGGATGTAGCGCTCGACCTCATCCTCGCCATAGCCAAACTTGCTCGCGACGAGCCTGGCGCACTCGTAGGTGCTCATGCCGTCGCTGGCATCGTGCCCGTTTGCGGCCGCGAAGTGATACGTGCCGCTCTCGAGCTCGCAGATGCTCGCGAAGTTGTCTGCCAGCTGCTGCGCATAGGTCATGCAACGCTTCTCGTTCACGGTGAACATGGTGGGCGTGCGCGTGCGCATCGCGCGCAGCACGTTGCCAACGATGCCGGGCGAGGGCCTCACGCCCGGCATCGCCATACCAAACATCCACGAGAGGCGCAGCGTCACGTAATCGCTCGAGTTGGCCTGCAGCCAAGCGTCTACCTCGGACTTCTGGATGCCGTAGTTGGTGACGCAACTGGGCTCCACGCTCTCGTCGAACGGCCCGGGCTCGCTCTTGCCGTTGAACAGCTGCTCGGTCGAGATGAACAGCATGCGCTTGCCGCGCTCCTCGCACACCTTGGCAATCTCGATGGCCGAGTCGCAGTTGACAAGGTGCGTGCCGGCCGGGTCGTTCTCGCAGTCTGCCGTCGTGGCGTTGGCGGCCGTGTGGAACATCACGTCAAAGTCGAGGCCCTCAAAGAACGAGCGAAGCTCCTGCGGCTTGGAATAGTCCACATCGGAGCGGCTCACGCGCACAAACTCAAACTTGTCGCCGTTGTACCTCTGCACGAGGCTTGCCAGATAACCGCTGGCGCCGGTAACGGCCACTTTCTGCTTCATGGGGCTTCCTCTCTAGGGGCGGTAGCTCTGCAGCACGCGGCAGTTGCCGCGCACGGTGAACTCGCGCACGCAAGCCGGGATGACGCACGAGCGCGTGTACCCCAGCTCAACCGTGCCCTCGCTGGTCTCGACCGTGGCCGTGCTGTGGACACAGGTGAGAATCTGGTAGCGTGTGCCCTTCTCGACGTGCCACTCGCCAGCGACGTCTACCACGTTCGACTCGAACAGGCGGTGGGTCACGCCTCGGCGCACGCGTGTGCCGGCCGCCTCGTCGTAAACCCCCAGGTGCTCGACCGTGGCCTCGTTGTCGGTCTTGAGCACGTCGAACCCCTTGTCGACGTGCAGCTCGCGGCCGCGGCCCCAGTCACACAGGCGATACGTGGTGTTGCCAAACGAGCCAATCTCGACGGCAAAGATACCCGGTCCCAGCGCATGCATCGTACCTGCGGGAATGAGGATGAAGTCGCCCTCGTGCATCTCGACGCGCCTGCCGTACCTGTCGCCTATCGTGTCGTCTGCCGCGGCCGCGCGCAGAGCGTCCACGTCACTCGTGGTGCAGCCGGCGATGAGCTCGGCGCCCGGTTCGGCGTGGAGGATGTACCAGGACTCGGCCTTCTCGTGGTCGCCCTCGGCTGCCTGGGCGTAGGTCTCATCGGGGTGCACCTG
>NZ_CEVYAT010000044.1:0-10701 GCF_982402205.1 Parolsenella sp.
AGACAGACGGCGGCATGGGGCCAAATGGCGAGTGACGCCGCCTGGTGCGGGGCGCTGCCCGGGGAGTGGCGACGCCCCGGGCAGCCTCGCGGTCGCGGAGGCGGCGTCTAGGCGTCGCGCTTCTGGCACATGAGCAGGTGATCGGCGACCATGACGGTCTCGCCGCGCTGGTTGAGCACCTCGAGGTGCTCGGTCACGATGCCCATGTTGGCGCGCTTCTTGTGGTCCTTCTTGTCGGAGATGGTCACCACGGTGTGAATCGTGTCGCCAATGAAGACCGGCTTGATGAAGCGCAGGTGGTCGTAGCCATAGGAGAAGGCCACGGGGTTGATAAACGAGGCGGTGAGGCCAACGCCCACGCTGAAGGTCAGCGTGCCGTGGGCGATGCGCTGGCCAAACTCGGTGTTCTTGCAGAACTCGGCGTCGATGTGGTGGGGGAAGAAGTCACCCGTCTGGCCGGCGTGGATCACGATGTCGGCCTCGGTGATGGTCTTGGCGCCCGTGGTGCGGGAGTCGCCGAGCTGGTAGTCCTCGAAGTAGCAGGCCTTCTCGTCCATGATGTGTCCTTTCGTTTGAAGCGGCGCTGTCGCCGTTGGTTGCCTGTGTGGGTAAAGCTGGCGGAGCAAGACGTGCGGGTGGAGCAGATGCCGCGGGATGTGCGCGGCGCGTGCGAGAAGAGCGGGAGACGGGTACGCCCTAGGCCTCGAGCAGGGCGTTGTCCTGGCCCACCGTGGGCGCGGCGGGGCCGCCGTGCGGGCGCTCGCCGTCGATGACGATGGGGCAGCACGTGGTCTGCACGCGGGTGCCGTTGGCGCGGCTGACCTCCTGGGTCATGTGCAGGCTCTTGAACGCCTCGGTGCCCATGAGCTTATCCCAGGTGTAGACATCGGCGCACCAGACGTCGGCCGGCTCGAGGATCGAGAGCCAGTGGGCCGTGGTCTGCGTCGCGAGGTGCTCGGCCACGATGGCCTTGATCTCGTCGCGCTTCGTGTGCCAGGTCTCGGAGTCGGTGTAGGCCTGCAGGGCTTCGCAGCCAACGAGCTTGCCCAGGCGGGGGATGGGGATCATCGCGAGCGCCAGGTAGCCGTCGGCGGTGGCGTAGATGCCGTAGGGCGCGTCGATGAAGGCGTTGGCGTTGTTGATGGCGCTGCGTTCGGGGGCCTTGTGGCCGTCGTTGAGGTAGGTGGTGAAGACCTCGAACTGGGCGTCGAGCAGCGAGCGCATGAGGTCAACCTCGACGTGCGCGCCCTGACCCGTGCGCTTGGCGCGCAGGATGCCCGCGAGCAGGCCCTGGGCCAGGTGCTGGCCGGCGAACAGATCGCCGATGGAGAGGCCCATGGGCATGGGCGGCTGGTTGGCGTTGCCGTTGAGGAAGCAGATGCCCGAGAGCGATTGGGCCAGCAGGTCCTGGCCGGGACGGCCCACCCAGGGGCCCTTCTTGCCGTAGCCGGTGATTTCGCCGTAGACAATCGCGGGGTTGAGCTCGCGAACCGTCTCGTAGTCGACGCCCAGGCGCTCGGCCACGCCGGGGCGGTAGTTCACGACCACGACGTCGGCTTCGCGCACGAGGCGCTCGAGCGCGGGGCGGCTCGCCGGGTCCTTGAGGTCGAGCGTGACGCTGCTCTTGTTGCGGTTGATGGCGTGGAACAGCGACGAGTCGCCGTCGATGTCGCAGTTGGAGATGTAGAGCGTGCGGCAGATGTCGCCGGTGCCGGGGCGCTCCACCTTGATCACGCGGGCGCCCAGGTCTGCGAGGCGCAGCGTCGCCGAGGGGGCGGAGAGGAACTGGCTCAGGTCGAGCACGGTGATGCCCTCGAGTGGCCTCATGCTACTCAGCCTCCTTCTCGTCGAGGTGGAACTCACGGATGATGCGGTCGGTGTCCTCGCCCAGGCGCGGGGCGCTCTTGGAGGCGCCCAGGTCCTCGCCGGCGAAGGTGATGGGGCAGCGCGTGGTGAAGACGTGCTCGCCCTCGACGCGGCTCACGTCCTGGACAAAGTCGAGCGCGGCGAACGCGTCGGAGGCCACGAGCTTCTCCCAGGTGTAGACGTCGGAGCACCAGTAGTCGCGCTCCTGCAGAAGGCCTAGCCAGTGCTCGGTGGTGTTGGTCTGGAGCACGTCCTGGATCTTGCGCTTGATCTCGTCGCGGCGGTCGAACCAGTCGGCCTGGTTGGTGTGGGCGGCGACCTCTTCAGACCCGATGATCTGACCCAGCTCGGGCACCGAGCCCATGGCGAGCGCGATGTAGCCGTCGCTCGTCTCGTAGATGCCGTAGGGCGCGGAGAGGTAGGCGTGGGCGTTGTTGAAGGCGCTGCGCTGCGGGGCCTTGTGGCCGTCGTTGAGGTAGGTGGTGATGACCTCGAACTGCAGGTCGAGCACGCTCGCGAGCAAGCTCGCCTCGACGTGGCCACCAACGCCGCTGGTCTCGCGGCGGATGAGGCAGGAGAGGATGCCCTCGGCGGCGTGGACGCCCGTGTAGGAGTCTGCGAGCGACAGGGCAAAGGGCATGGGCGGCTGGTCGGCGTTGCCGTTGAGCCAGGCGAGGCCCGACAGCGACTGGACGAGCAGGTCCTGGCCGGGCTTGGCGGCCCAGGGGCTCAGCGCGCCGTAACCCGAGATGCTGGCGTAGACCAGGCGCGGGTTGAGCTCGTGCACCTGCTCCCAGCCTAGGCCCATCTTGTCCATGACGCCGGGGCGGAAGCTCTCGATGAGCACGTCGGCCTGGGCGATGAGGCGCTTGGCCATGCTAAGGCCCTCGGGGCTCTTGGTGTTGAGCGCGATGCTCTCCTTGTTGCGGTTGATCGTGTGGAAGTTGAGGCCGTCGCCGTCTGCCATGCAACCCTCGAGCACGAGGTGGCGCGAGCCGTCGCCCACGCCGGGGCGCTCGATCTTGATGACGCGGGCGCCCAGGTCGGCGAGGCGCAGGGCCGCGGAGGGCCCGGCGAGGTACTGGCAGAAGTCAAGGACGAGGATTCCCTCGAGAGGTTTCATGGTGTCACGCTCCCCTTATGCCTTGGCGCGCGAGGCGACGTAGAGCTCGTCGAGCTTGGTGAGCGTCTCCTCGGCCGCCTGGCCTCCCTGCACGAACTCGTGTAGGATCGGGCCGGCGTTGTCCTGGAAGTAGAGGTAGCCGCTGTAGCGCGGGCGCAGGTAGGCGGCGTCGAGCGAGTCGAGGGTGTCGGCGAAGAAGCCCAGCGTGGTGCGGTTGCACTCCTCGTCGAGCCAGGCGGCGCGGTGGCCCGGCTGGCCGCCGCAGTCCGTGTAGAGCGTGCGCTGCACCTCGGGCGAGAGGGCGTACTGAGCAAACGCGAGGGCCTCGTCGGCGTGCTGGGTGCCCGCCGAGATGGCGAGGCCCGTGCCGCCGAGGACGCCCTGCAGGATGCCGCCGTCGTGGTAGGTCACGACGTTCGTGGCCTTGACGGGGTGGGCGGCGTAGCCACGGCGCGAGTAGTTGACGTAGCCGTAGACCCACGGGCAGTAGACGGCCGTGTCGCTTGCGCACAGCTCCTCGGCAAGGCCGATGGGGTTGAGCGAGAAGACCTGCTCGGGGCACAGGCTCGCCAGGTGGCGCATGTCCTCGAGGACCATGAGGCCGGTCTTGGCGTCGACGACGTGGTCGGGGTCGGCCTCGTTAAAGAGGGCGCCGCCCGCCGTGGCGCACATGCCGTAGAAGTCCATGAGCAGGTAGGTGGGCGTGGCGGCGTAGAGCACCTTGCCCGTGGCGGCGAGCTCGAGCACCTCGTTAAAGGTGCGGGGCAGCTCGTCGGCGGCGATCTTGTCGGGACGTGACAGGGCGATGGGCGAGGCGGCGTCGATGGGAAGGGCGCTCTGGAAGCCGTCGAAGTTGTAGCTCATGAACGACTTGCCCACCGAGTTGGCGCGCTGGTCTGCCATGAAGTCCGCCGGCAGGTGCTCGGCGAGGTTCAGCAACACGTTGTGCTTGGCCGCGAAGCCCGCCCAGGGGTGGTCGATGATAAGGAAGTCGTAGCTGCGTGCCAGCTCCTCGATGGGCTTGCTCTCGAACTCGGAGAGCGAGCGCTTCTCCCACACGATGTCGGTGCCGGGGTTGAGCTCGCTGAAGCGCTGGGTCACGCCAACGATGGACGTGAGGCCGCGGCTGTGGTTCCAAGTGATGCCTCTCAGTGTTGCCATGTCTTCTCCCTAGAAGAGGGCGAGTGTTTTGGGGCGCGTCGCTACATATATGAAGGGTCGCGCTGACGAAAGTGTAATTGGTAGTACCAAAGTTGTCTAGAGCAAGGGCGAAATAGCCAATTGGTAGTACCAATATTCCGCTTGCACCCAAAAATCGACCGTTCGCCTTGCTGAAAAGGTCTGAATTTGCCCCAATGGTTGCAAAAGCGCACAAGGCAAATAAATATTGGTGCTACCAGAAACGCCTACGGCATCCGCGGGCCCGGCAATCTGGCGAACCACCGCACCATTCGATTTCCCCTAATCGTCTACTGGCAAAGACAAGGAGCAAAGAGATGGCAGTTGCAGGTTTTGGCGTTCTCTTGCTTGCGACCCTGTTCCAGGGCAGCTTTGGCATTTGCTTTAAGAAGTACCAACCGTTCTCGTGGGAGGCCTTCTGGGCGCTCTTCTCGATCATCGGTGTTCTGCTGATGCCGCACATCTGGGCCTTCATCGGCATCGGCGGCGACTACTTCTCCTACCTCACCCAGACCCCGACGCCCATGCTCATCGGCGGCGCCCTGGCCGGCTTCTTCTGGGGCATCAGCTCCATCTGGTACAGCCGCGCCATTGACTACATCGGCGTCTCGCTGGTCACGGGCATCAACCTGGGCCTCTCCAACCTTCTGGGCAGCCTCGTTCCCATGGCGATCCTGGGCACCTGGCCCTCGCCGAGCGTCCTCGCCCTCATCCTCGCCGGCCAGGCCGTTCTTCTCGTGGGCGTCATCGTTCTTTCCAAGGCTGGCTTCATGAAGCGCGCCGAGCAGGGCGAGACTGAGGAGTCCGGCGCCGGTGACGGCAAGAAGTCCCTGTTCATGGTCGGCTTCATCATGGCCCTCGCCTCTGGCGCCGGCTCCGCCGCGATTAACATCGGCGCCACCGCCTCCGGCACCCCCGTCAACATCGCCGTCGAGGCTGGCGTTGAACCGATGATGGCCTCCCTGCTCCAGTGGTGCGTCGTCTTCGCCGGCGGCTTCGTCGCCAACTTCTTCTACGCCCTGTACAAGCTCGTCAAGAACCACACTTTCTCCGACTACACCAAGCCCGGCTGCGGCAAGGCCTACGGCAAGGTCCTGCTGACCTCCTTCGTGTGGTTCGCCGCCCTCGGCGTCTACGGCTTCGCCACGTCGCTGCTCGGTGACCTCGGCCCCGCTGTCGGTTGGGTCATGTTCAACGGCCTCGCCCTCATCGTGGCCAACGCCTGGGGCTTCAAGGACGGTGAGTGGAAGGGCTTCGAGAAGCCCAAGAAGGTCGCCCTCATCGGCAACGCCGTCATCATCGTCGCCCTCGTCATCCTGGGCATCTCCAACGGCATGTAAGCCGCCCGCCGCACGGGCTGTCCCCTTCAGCCCGCGCGGTCTCTTCTCACAAGTATCAAAGCTCTAACTTGTACTGCGCCAACTAGCTTTCTCCATCATATGTACGGGCGACGCGTCGCCCTCACAAGCAAAGGAGTTCTAACCATGGCAGTCGACAACGTCTCCTCGATCGACGAGCTCACCTACGTCCCCGAGATGCCCGAGAAGCCCCGCCCCATCGTCTCGATCGGCACGGGCGGCATCGTCCAGGGCTCGCACTACCCGGCCTACAAGCTCGCCGGCTACCCGGTCATCGCCTGCTACGACGTGAACCTCGACAACGCCAAGAAGGCCGCCGCAGACTGGGGCGTCCCCACGGTCTGCGAGACCCTCGAGGACGCCGTGAAGGTGGGCGTCGAGGCCGGCGCCGTCTTTGACGTCGCCGTCCCGGCCAACTTCACCCGCGAGATTCTCGAGCAGCTCCCTGACGGTGCCGGCGTGCTCATGCAGAAGCCCATGGGCGAGAGCATCGAGGAGGCCCGCGCCATCCTCGAAGTTTGCCACCGCAAGAACCTGACCGCCGGCGTCAACTTCCAGCTGCGCCAGGCCCCGTACATGATCGCCGTGCGCAAGCTCATCGCCGACGGCGTCATCGGCCAGGTCGTTGACATCGACCACCGCCTCGTGGGCGAGCAGCCCTGGAACCTGTGGCCCTTCCTGTTCCCCAAGGACCGCGTGGAGATCAACTACCACTCCATCCACTACATCGACAACATCCGCAGCCTCGTTGGCGACCCCAAGGCCGTCTACTGCAAGACGATGCAGCACCCCAAGATGCGCGAGCTCGCCCAGACCCGTACCGCGATCATCATGGACTACGGCGATGACCTGCGCGTGAACCTGCACATCAACTTCAACCACAACTACGGCCGCAAGTACCAGGAGTCCACGCTCAAGATCGAGGGCCTCGAGGGCGCCATCCGCGTCAAGCTTGGCCTCATGTACGACTACCCCGAGGGCGAGCCCGACTCCGTCGAGTACATCACCTTCAAGGACGACGAGTGGAAGACCGTCCCGGTGCGCGGCAGCTGGTTCAACGAGGCCTTCATCGGCACCATGGGTGGCCTGATGAAGAAGCTCGACGACCCGAGCTACGAGTACATGAACTCCGTCGAGGACGCCTTCCACACCATGTGCGTCGTCGAGGCCTGCTACAAGTCCAGCGCCGAGGGTGGCACCCCGGTCGACTACACCGAGTAGCTAATCCCAACCCTCGGGATGGGGCGCGGCCGTAGGGGGCCGCGCCCGCCTTCCCGACCTACCGCGCGCCAGCGCAACCGCGAAGGAGCACCGCCGCCCATGATGAACATCATCGATACCCACGTGCACGTCTGGGACCTCGACAACTACCGCCTCCCGTGGCTCGACGGCGAGGGCCCCACCCTCAAGCGCAGCTACTCGGTCGAGGACTACAAGTCCCTGTGCGACGAGTCTCACGGCTACCACGTGGAGCAGGCGGTCTACATCGAGGTCGACATGGCCCACGACGAGCGCCCCCGTGAGAACGAACTCGCCTGCCAGATGGTCGAAGACGCAGACGGCATCTATGGCGCGGCCTGCATCTCGGGCAACCTCGACGAGCCGGGCTTTGACGAGTACATCACCAAGTGGGCGGCCCGCCCGCAGATCCGAGGCCTGCGCCAGGTGCTCCACGTGCCCAGCGCCGCCCCCGGCACCTGCCTGGGCGAGGGCTTCCTTGCCAACGTCCGCCGCATGGGCGAGCTGGGGCTCGTCTTCGAGGGCTGCGTGCGCTGCCCCGAGCTGGGCGACCTCGTGACGGTTGCCAAGGAGTGCCCCGACACCACTATCGTGCTCAACCACATGGGCATCGTCGACGCCGACATCATGGGCGCCGCCAATCCCACGGAAGACGAGCGCGCCTATCAAGAGACCTGGAAGCGCAACATGGCCGAGCTGGGGCAGCTCGACAACGTGGTATGCAAGGTCTCGGGCCTCAACCCCATGAAGCCCTGGAGCACCGACACGCTCGCCTGCGCCGTCGACGTGGCGCTCGACGCCTTCGATGCCGACAAGGTGATGTTCGCGAGCAACTTCCCGGTGCTCCACGTGGCGATGACGCTCGACCAGTGGATCTGCGCGATGCTCGAGATGACCGAGTCGATGGACGCCGCAGACCGCGAGGCGCTCTTTGCCGAGAACGCCCGCCGCGTGTACCGCATGGGCACCCGCTAGCGCAAACGTTCGCGGCTCGGGCCTCGCGCAGCGGTGACGCCCGGTCGCACCCCACTCATCAGGAACGCCCGCGATGCGTCGCGGGCACCAAGCAAAGGAGAATCACTATGCCTCGGGTTATGCGTTTTGGCTCCGTCTCCCGCACCGATGGCGAGGAGGGCTACAAGAAGTACGCCGCCTACCACTCCAACCCCTTCGAGGGCGTCAACGAGATGATCAAGGCCTGCAACCTGCAGAACTACTCGATCTACTACTACGACGGCCTGCTCTTCTCGTACTACGAGTACGTGGGCGACGACTACGAGGCCGACATGGCCAAGATGGCCGCCGACCCCAAGACCCAGGAGTGGTGGGCCGCGGTCGTTCCCTGCATGAAGCCCCTCACCGATGACGGTCCGTGGGTCGACATGCAGGAGGTCTACCACCTCGACTAGCACCGCAAGCTACCTTTAACGATGGGCGCCACTCCCCGGCGCCCATTTCCCAGGGCGCCCGCAATGGGCGCCCGTTTTGGCAAAGCCGCAACCCGCGCAAAGGAGAAGATGATGGAAGGCCTGTACGTAGCGTCGATGGTGCCCTTCGACGAGAACGGAAAGATCAACGACGAGGTCGCCCGCGAGATGATCGAGGCGAACCTCGCCGAGGGCGCGGCCGGCTTCTTCGTGGCCGGGTCGTCGGGCGAGTGCTTCCTGCTGAGCCCCGAGGAGCACCTGCACCTCTTTGAGGTCTTTGCCGAGTACAAGGACAGGTGCACGCTCTTTGCCCACGTGGGTTCGTGCGGTACCGACGAGAGCGTGGCCTATGCCAAGGCTGCCGCCGAGATGGGCTACCAACGTATCGCCGCCACGCCGCCCATCTACTTTGGCTACTCCTCGGCCGCGGTTGCCGGCTACTACGACGACATCGCGAGCGCGGTGGGCCACGGCGTCTACTACTACAACATCCCCATGAACACCAAGCGCACGCTCAACCTCTACGACGCCGACACCCGTGCGATGTTCGCCTCGGGCTCGATCGCGGGCGTGAAGCACACCAACCTCGACCTCTACGAGATGGAGCGCCTGCGCGCCATCAACCCCGAGCTCAAGTGCTTTGGCGGCTTTGAGAACGAGATGGTTGCGTTCATGGCGATGGGCTGCGACGGCTTTATCGGCTCGACGTTCAACTTCATGCTGCCGCACTACCTCAAGGTGTACGAGGCCTTTAACGCCGGCCGCCTCGACGAGGCCCGTGAGCTGCAGGTCAAGGCCAACAACATCATGGAGGCCATCATGGGCGAGGGGCTGTTCCCCTCGATCAAGCACATCCTGGCAAAGCGCGGCGTGGCCGTGGGCCAGATGCGCAAGCCGTTCCTGCCTCTCTCCGAGGAGGCGGCCGCCCACGTTGACGCCGTCGTGGCGGAGAACCTCGTCAAGTAGGCTGGGGCGCGCCGGACGGCGGGGTGGAGGAAGGGCTTCCCTTGCCGCAGGCTGCCTGCGTGCTGCCGAGGCGCACTGCTCGTCTCGGCCTGCTCATGAATGAGGCCCTGACTGCTGGAAGGGAGCAGCGGGGCCTCTCTTTGTTGCGATGCTGGTTGCGACGGTGCGCCGCGTTCGCGATTCTCGGCCAAACGCGAACGCGCTCCTCACTTCCAACTCTCAAGTGCGCACTTTGCTTCCAGTTCTCAAGCGCGCCTCACTTCCAATTCTCATAATCCTAGGAAAATGGGGATATATCTATCCGCTAAAAGGCCATATCGCCATAATCCTAGGATTTTGAGCAGGGTGCGGCGTGCGGGCATGCGGCGTGCAGCGTGCGGGGGTGCAGCATGCGAGCGTGCAACCTGCGGGCATACGGCCCGCGGCTGTGCCTCTCGGCCTGGTGCGCCGCTACTCGGTGGTGAGCTGGCTGATCGAGTTGGCGAAGAAGCCGTCGATGTTAGAGACCACGCGCGAGCGGTCGTCTTGGGCAAACGACTTGAGCACCTTGACGCGCCACAGGATGGCGCTCTCCTTGGAGGTGGGCATCGACAGGATTTGCAGGGCGCTGTCGTGGCGCAGCACGATCATGGTCTGCATGAGCTTGTCGTAGATGCCGTTGCCGCAGTTGGTACCCACGTAGGTGTCGATCTCGTCGATGAGCTGGCAGAACGCCTCGCCCGAGACCTCGTTCGTGTCGAGCGAGAAGAGCTTGTCGGCGTAGTCCTGCAGCGTGTCGATCACCTCGTCGGTGCGGCGGTCGAAACACGAGAGGTAGACGGTGCCCTCGATGAGCTTGCGCGCATCGTAGAGGTTCTCGTAGTCAGAGATCTCGCGGTGATAGCTCCACAGGATGGTCTCGCGCGGAATCTGGGCGCTCCGTTCGGCCACGAACGAGCCGCCGCCGGGGCGAATGTCGATGAGGCCGATGAGCGACAGGGCGCGCAGGGCCTCGCGGATGCGGCTGCGGGTGACGCCGAACATCTCGGCCAGGGAGCGCTCGTCGGGAAGACGCTCGCCGGGAGCCAGCTCGCCGGAGGTAATCTGCTCGGCCAGCTGGTTCATGATCTGCTCGGTGAGGGTTTCCTTCTTGACGGGCTTGACTTCCATGGCGTGCTTCCGTTCCTGCGCGAGTGCTTAATATCGCAAGTTTACCCGAAAAAGCGCTGCTATTTGACGCGATGAATCCCACTTGACATGTTTGCGCCCGCCTTGGCCCCCGCAGTTGTCCCGTCGCATCCTCTCAATCCCGTCTCGCCTCTTCCTTGATTTCTGCGCGCTCATCCGCTCCCTCTCTCGCAGATTCCTAGGAAAAAGCCGTTAACGCTGTCCGCTAATTGCGGTTAACGACACAATCCTAGGAATCTGGATTTGGGGAAGCGCGCTGCGGCGGTCGAAGCGGTGGCTGGCGGGCGCTGCGACGGGCAGGGGGGCACTGCGGCGGTCGAAGCGGTGGCGGGCAGGGGCGCTGCTGTGGGGAAGCGCGCTGCGGTGGGCGAGGCGG
>NZ_CEVYAT010000045.1:0-10564 GCF_982402205.1 Parolsenella sp.
GCGCGCGGGATCGCTACATCCCTACGATAACGGAGTGCTCGCCGCGCGGCTCGCAGGTTCCCACCACGGCGGCGGGCTGGCCCTTCTCGCGCATGCGCTCGGCGTACGTCTTGGCCTGGTCTGCCGGCAGCGCCACGAGGAGGCCTCCTGAGGTCTGCGGGTCAAACAGGATGTCGGAGAGGTCCAGGGGCACCTCGGCGCCCATCTGCACGCGCGGGCCAAAGAAGTCGCGGTTGCGGTAGGCGCCGGCCGGGATCAAGCCCATGCTCGCCATCTCACGGGCGCGCGCCATGACGGGCACGCTACCTGCGCTGATGCGGATGGTGACGTCGCTTGCCTCGGCCATCTCGCAGCCGTGGCCCATGAGCGAGAAGCCCGTGACGTCGGTCGCGGCATGGGCGTCGAGCCCGGCAAGCGCCTCGGCGCCGTACTTGTTGAGCGTGATCATCGAGTCCGTGGCGACCTTGACGCCGGCGTCGTCGAGCAGCTGGGCCTTGTGGGCCGTGGTGAGCACGCCCGTGCCCAGCGCCTTGGTGAGCACGAGGGCGTCTCCCACTCTGGCGCCGCCGTTGGCGAGCATGTGCGCCGGGTCGACGAGGCCCGTCACGGCCAGGCCAAACTTGGGCTCGTGGTCGTTGATCGAGTGGCCGCCCGCCACGATAACGCCGGCCTCGGCGCACTTGTTGGCGCCGCCGGCCAGGATCTGGCCCGCAACCTCGAGGCCCAGGCAGTTGGGGAAGCACAGGAGGTTGAGCGCGAGCTTGGGCGTGCCACCCATGGCCCAGACGTCGGAGAGGGCGTTTGCGGCCGCCACCTGGCCAAACAGGAACGGGTCGTCGACCATCGGGGGGAAGAAGTCCGTGGTGCCCACGAGCGCCTGGCCGCCTCCCAGGTCGTAGACGTAGGCGTCGTCGGAGGCGTCGAAGCCCACGAGCAGGTTGGGGTCGTCGATGCGCGGCAGGTCCGCGAGCACCTCAGAGAGGTAGCCTGGCGCGAGCTTGGCCGCGCACCCGGCCGCCTCGACGAGCTCCGTGAGCTTCACTCCGGTCATGTCCATGTGGTACTTCTCCTCCTGTTCAAATAACGGGCTGGGACAATAGGTGCCTGAGCAACCGTCCCAGTTGGGACAAAAGTGCTACGGGCTATATTGTCCCATTCCCCAGATAAAGTGGGACGATAAAGCTACGGGCTTTATCGTCCCAACGCTTGGCAGCTAGATGGTCTCGAGGAACGCCTCGATGCGGGTCTTGAGCTGGCCCGCGTCCTCGCCGGCATAGTCGGTCGTGATGTGCATGAACGGGATGCCGGCCTTCTCGGCGGCCTTCTCGACACTAAAGGCTTCCATCTCGTAGAGGGTGCAGAACTGCAGCGAGCAGTCGATGATGCCGTCGGCGTGCAGGTCGCGCGCCATCTGCACGACGTCCTCCATGCGCTGGTCGTTGGGGGTAAAGACGGCGCAGCTGATCTTGAAGTAGCGCTCGGCGATGGCGTCGAGCATCTCGTCGACCGTGGTGCCGCCCTCGTCGACCAGGTCCTTGTAGTAGCGCGAGCCCGTGCAGGACTCCTCGCCCACCACGACGCCGCCGGCCTTCTCGATGATGTTGAAGAGCTTCCAGTTGGGCACGGCCATGGGGGTGCCGGTGTAGAGGATGCGCTTGGTGCCCTTGGGCGTCACGCCCTCGCCAGCGGCGGCGCGGGCCTCGCACTCCTCGGCCATCTTGTTGACGGCGTCGGTGAGGCGCGGGGTGTCGTCCATGAAGGCGGCCTGCACCGTGAGCAGGCTGTCGAGGCCGCTGATGGGCGCGGGGTCTGCGGCACGGGTGGCCGAGAGGCGCTTGAGTGCGCGGCGCTTCTCGTTCACCGCGTGGATGGCGGCGGACAAGCGCTCGGCCGTGAGCTCGACGCCGCACTCCTCAGAGATCTTGGCCGCGAGCTTCTTGACCTCGGCCTTCCAGTCCTCGAGTGTGCGCTCGTTGTGGACGTTGGGGATGTCGACCACGTACATGTTCTTCTGCGTGGCAAAGAACTCGTAGGCCTTCTTCTTGCCGTCGCAGGTGTTCTCGCCCACCACGAGGTCGCTCGACTCGATGTAGGGGCAGACCTGGCCCAGCTTGAAGCCGGCGAAGCTCTTGATGAGCGGGCAGGTGTTGCGCGGCAGGTGCTCCTCGACCTTGTCGGTTGCCCAGTCGGCGCCCGAGCACAGGCCCACGGGAATGCCGTCACAGGCCAGGACGATCTCCTCGGGGACGTAGAGGCAGAACGAGCCCGCTATCTTGGTGGCCTCGCCGCTGGCCTTCTTGTCGAGCATCTCCTTGATGCGACCCGAGTGGATGTTGGTGGCAACGAAGTCGAGGTAGCTGGTCGACGCGGGGCGGTTGCTCTGGGTGAGGAACATGTCGCCGTACATCTGGCCCACGGTGCCCAGAAGCATGTCGTGGTCCTCGAGGTTTATGCCGAGCGAGTCCCACATGGGGTGGAAGTCGTACTGCTCGTTGTCTGCCATGGCTCTCTCCCTTTTGTCTGCGCGCGCCACTGCGACGACGTGGCGCCTTGGGCCCCGCCGCGCGCATGGCGCTCGCTGGTTGCGGGCGCCCGCGGCCCCGCGCCGCCGACGCCCCCTTCTCTGGCGCCGCGCGGTCCTGCGCCGCGATGCACCCTTTGGGTTCGAGGGTACCCCCGTCGAGTGTGCGATAATTTTTTCTTACACAACGTTATCGGCGAGGATGTATAACGATTCTGCGAGCGGTAAACCCTTGGCCAACCGTTGTTCCTCGCTGGGATAACGCAACGGGGACAGGGGGACGTGTCTTTTGTCCCCGCCGCCCGGGGACAAAAGACACGTCCCCCTGTCATGTGAGCAGGCCTTTCTCGCATGGAAACCTGACAAATCCTACTATATGACTGGTATTTTGGCACGCTCCTTACTCGCATATTGAGTTCAATGGCATAAAAGTAAGTCATGAATTCGAGGACAGACCTATCATGGGGTCAAAAGACAGCGATTGGGCGCGCAGCGCCCAGATGTGGAGGCGGCAATGGACGCGCAGGCGCACACGAAGACGGGCGACGAGGCTTGGGAGCTCGCCCGCGAGCTCGTGATGATTGACTCGTCGGACCCTGGCGCCTACGAGGGGCAGATCGAGTGCTACACCAAGCGTTGGCTCGAGGAGCGCATCGACGAGCTACCGCCCGCCCTGGCCGCCCAGGTGGTCGTCGAGGAGCTCGAGGTGCTGCCCGGCCGCACCGAGCTCATGGCCACGATTCCCGGCACGTCCAACGACCCGCGCCTCGTCTTCATCTGCCACATGGACACCGTGACCTTGGGCGACGGCTGGGACGCCGACATCGACCCGCTGGGCGGCCTCGTCCGCGACGACCGCCTCTACGGGCGCGGCGCCTGCGACATGAAGAGCGGCCTGGCGAGCGCCCTCATAGCCTTTGCCGACGAGCTCGAACGCGTGGGCGCCAGCGGCAAGCTGCCGCGCCGCGGCATCTCAATCATCTGCAGCGTCGACGAGGAGGACTTCATGCGCGGCGTCGAGGCCGCGATCGGGGCCGGATGGGTTGGTGCAGACGAGTGGGTGCTCGACACCGAGCCCACCGATGGCCAGCTGCAGGTTGCGCACAAGGGGCGCACGTGGTTCGAGGTCACGATGGAGGGCGTCACGGCCCACGCGAGCCAGCCCTGGAAGGGGGCAGACGCCATCGCGGCGATGTCCGAGGCAATCTGCCGCATCCGCAGGGGCATCCTGTCCCAGCCCACCCACGACGAGCTGGGGCCCTCGACGGTAACGTTTGGCCAGGTGGAGGGTGGTTATCGACCCTACGTCGTGCCTGACTCGTGCAAGGTGTGGATCGACATGCGCCTGGTGCCGCCGTGCAACACCGAGGTGGCCAGGGGCATTGTGAAGCGGGCGATTGCCGAGGCCGAGGACGCGGTGCCGGGGTGCCACGGCTCCTACGTGTGCACCGGCGACCGCCCCGCCATCGAGCGCGACCCCGCGTCGCCGCTAGCCGCCGCCGTGCTCGATGCCACGCGCGAGGTCTGCGGCGAGCCGGCCGAGGTGAGCATCTTCACCGGCTACACCGACACGGCCGTCATCGCCGGGCGCTGCGGCAACCACAACTGCATGAGCTACGGGCCGGGGTCGCTAGCGCTGGCGCACAAGCCCAACGAGTATGTGCCCCACGCCGACGTCCGCCGCGCGCAGGCCGTCCTCACGCGCCTGGCCGAGCAGGTCTGCCGCGGAGAGTAGCGAGGACGCCGGAGCTTCCTCACGGCGCGCCTTGCACGGCGCTTCTCGGCCGTCTTATCTCGACAGAGCGTTTCGCACGGCGTTTCTCGGCCGCAACGCTCATTTCTCAACCACAACGCCCCGGAGCCAAACCAGCAGTTCCGAGGCGTTGCTTGTATGTGGAAAGCTACTCACCAGCAGACTCATCCGCCAGCCATTCGCTCCCGTAGCATTTCTCGAACAGATGATTGACCAACTGCTCCCTATCGTAATCAATACGTTCTTGAACGGTCATATCGCTCTTGAAGGGCCCGGGTGACAAGCCAGCCTCGATGATGAACTTCCGCCGGTTTTCTTCAACCTCGGAAAGCAGGTCCGGTTCCGCGGGAGACGTTGGTGGGGTCGTCATGTCTATGCTTCCATGAGAGTGATGAAGTCATCAGGGCTAAGGGTCGGAACGATTGCGTGCCGCAGAAAGTCTTTGTCGCACGTGAGCACGTAGTCGGCCTTTGCCCGCTTGGCCGCGGCCATAATCAGGCAGTCCTCGAAGTCCATGTGAACCTTGCAGTATTTGCGAGCAAGCCAGATGTCCGAGCTGTCGATGCCCACTGCCGTGGCGCAGTTGTCCATAGACTCAAGGCAAGCGGCCGCCACCATCTCGATGGCCTTGGCCTCCTGGCTCGTAATGCAGCCGGAGCATTGGCGCGCCTCGTTCTTGAGCTGCTTTACAACGAGATAAAACACATCCTTGGCCGATGTGGCGGCGTAGAGAAGCTGCGCACCACGCCCGGCGGCAAGGTCGAGGCTCTTCGAGGACTTCGTTGTTCCGCGCCGAGCACCATAGAAGTTGTCGACCCACACGTTTGTGTCGACCATTATGCGGACGTCAGTGAGATCCATCAGACCGACCTCGCGTCCTTCTCGGTCAAACGCTCCTCCAGATAGGAATCGCGAAGCTCGCCATAGTCCAAGCCGTCTTCGAACAGAACTGGGTTTTCTCCCAACCCAAGCTTGGACATCGCCTCGCAAATCTCCGCGCGCCCTTGGCGCAGCGCCTCAAGCTGCGGCGTTATCCCGTCCTCCTCAGCCGGCGCCTCCTTGAGCACCGTCCGGAGCGCCTCAGACTTGCCACCCGTGCGAGCGGCATAATCCCAGAATGCACGAATGGCCTCGGAGGGAGTAAAGCCCTCCTCCTTGAAGACGCGATCACCCTCCTGCTTGAGGGTGCGGTCGATCCTCGTGTTCATCTGGACCATCGTTGACGTGGCAGCCATGCTATACGCTCCTCTCGCGTGCTATACATCGAGTGTAATACGCGTGGCTAAGAAGGGCAACTGGGTGTTCCATAGCTTTGTAGCTGCGGTTTTACACAAACTGCTGTTTCTGACGCGCAGTTTTGCACAAAGCTGCGGTATATGACGCAGAATTGAGCTATACGGCGGAGAATAGCACACGGTGCGTTATCATGGACGCCATGGAAAACAAGCAGCTCACATACCACGACTACGCATGCATGGCGCGCCTGCCCCTCGACCAGCTGGCCGAGCAGTGCAGCGCGCAGGCCTTCCATGCGTCGGGCCCCGGCGGGCAGTGCGTCAACACGACCGACTCGGCCGTGCGCATGACCCACGAGCCCACGGGCATCGTCGTCGTGTCGCGCGAGAGCCGCAGCCAGTTCCGCAACCGCCAGCTCTGCCTCGCCAAGATCCGCGAGGAGCTCGGCCGCCGCGGACGCGCGCCCAAGGTTCGCCACCGCACGAAGCCCTCGCGCGGACAGCGCCAGCGCCGCCTCGACGACAAGCACCGCCGCTCGCAGGTCAAGCAGCTGCGCGGCCGCTACCACGACGAATAGCGCAAGCAAAGCAAACGCCATATGACAGAGGGACGCGCCTTTTGACATATGACAGAAGGCACGTCCCTCTGTCCTGCCCCGCTATCGCTACCTCGAGAGCTTGTCGATGACGCCCTCGATCTCGGCGAGCTTGACGTCGCGTTCGGCCTCGTCGCCGCAGCAGCACGCCGTGCGCACGCAGCCCGCGACGTGGGCCTTGAGCACGGTGGCGTTGGCCTTGGCCACAAGGCTCTCGATGGCCATGAGCTGGTTGGATATGTCGATGCAGTAACGGTCGTCCTCGACCATCCGCACCACACCGTCGAGCTGGCCGCGCGCGGTCTTGAGCAGGTTGAGCACGGTCTTAGGGTCTGCCTGCATGTTCTTCTCCCCCACGTCTGGGCACGTGCGCGGCGCACGGCACCCGCCGCCCGCCACGCACGCGTCTCACAGTACAAACGTATGCGCGCCGCAGGTCCCCTCCCGCGACAACGCGCCATCTACCTGCGGTTAATTGGCCGCAACCTCGAGCACCTTGTACGAGCCGGCACCCTCGATGGCCTCCCTGAGGACATCGGCCGAAACGCCCTCGCTGCACTCGACCGTCACGACGTTGGCGTCGTGGTCGGCCTCGGCGTCTGTCACGCCGGCGACCTTGAGCAGCGCACTCTCGACGGTGGCCTCGCAGTGGCCGCACATGATGCCCTGGGTCTTGATCGTGTAGTTCATCTATCTCTCCTTATCTTTGCCAGGGCGGGCAGGCCGCCCCATTGATGACGTTGCCGAGACGAGCGGCCAGGCCGGCCCATCCCATTTTTGCTGCCGAGAAGGACGAGCGACAGAGCGGCCGCCCGTCGCGCGGGACAAAAGACGCGTCCCCGCATCCCATCTTGCTACACCCGTGGGCGGAAGCCGCGAAGGCGCAGGGCGTTCGTGACGACGCAGACGCTCGAGAGACTCATCGCCGCGGCGCCGAACATCGGCGAGAGCTGCCAGCCCAGCAGCGGGTAGAACACGCCCGCCGCCAGCGGGATGCCACAGGCGTTGTAGCACAGCGCCCAGAACAGGTCCTGCTTGATGTTGCGAATCACCGCGCGCGACAGCTCGACGGCGCGCGCCACGTCGAGCAGGTCGGAGTGCATGAGCACCACGTCGGCCCCCTCCTTGGCGATGTCGGCGCCGCCTCCGATGGCCAGGCCCACGTCGGCACGGGCAAGCGCGGGCGAGTCGTTGATGCCGTCGCCCACCATGGCCACGCGCAGGCCCTGCTCCTGCAGCTCGCGCACGTGGCGCTCCTTGTCGGCGGGCAGCACCTCGGCGACGACCTCGTCTGGCTCAAGGCCCACCTCGGCGGCGATCGCCGCGGCCGTGAGCACGTTGTCACCCGTGAGCATAAGTGGGCGGATGCCCAGCCCGCGCAGGGCCGCGATGGCCGCGCGACTCGTCTCCTTCACCTGGTCTGCCACGGCGATGGTACCCATGAGCTGGCCGTTCTTGGCAAACATGAGGGCCGTCTTGCCCTCCCCCGCCAGGCGCGCGAGAAGGTCCTCGTCCACCGCAACGCCCAGCTCGGCCATGAGACGGGCGTTGCCGGCGGCGATGGCGTTGGACCCCTCGCGGGCCGTGACGCCGCGGCCGGGCACGGCGGCGAAGCCTGCCACCTCGCGGGCCACGATGCCGCGCTCGCCGGCCGCGGCGCGGATGGCCTCGGCAAGGGGGTGCTCGGAGGATGCCTCGAGGGCCATCGCGAGCTTGAGCAGGGCCTTCTCGGATGCGGCGCCCGCCACGACGATGTCGGTGACCTGCGGCGCGCCCTTGGTGATGGTGCCGGTCTTGTCGAGCACCACGGCGTTGACGCCACGCAGGGTCTCGAGGGCCTCGGCGCTCTTGAACAGCACGCCCATCTCGGCTCCGCGGCCCGTGCCCACCATGATGGCCACGGGGGTGGCAAGGCCCAGTGCGCACGGGCAGCTGATGACGAGCACCGCAACGCCCGAGGTAATGGCCTCGCTCACGGAACCACTCACCGCCAGCCACACGGCAAACGTCACGAGGGCTATACCTATGACGACAGGTACGAACACGCCGGCGACCTTGTCGGCCAGGCGGGCGATGGGCGGCTTGGTGGCGTTGGCGTCCTCGACGAGCTCCACGATCTTGGCAAGGCTCGTGTCGGCGCCCACGCGGGTGGCGCGGAAGGTGAACGTGCCGGTGCGGTTGATGGTCGCGGCGCTCACGGCATCGCCCGCACGCTTCTCGACGGGCATCGACTCGCCGGTGAGGGCGCTCTCGTCGACGGAGCTCGCGCCCTCGAGCACCACGCCGTCGACCGGCAGGCTCTCGCCCGGGCGGATGCGGATGACGTCGCCCACGGCGATCTGGGCGGCCGGAACCTCGCGCTCCGCGCCGCTGGCGTCGACGACGTTGGCCGTCTTGGGCGCAAGGTCGATGAGGGCCTCGAGGGCGCCGCCGGTCTTTGCCTTGCTGCGCGTCTCGAGGTACTTGCCCACGGTAACGAGAGCGAGGATCGTGCCCGCGCTCTCAAGGTAGAGGTTGTCCATGCCCGTCATCATTGCGGCGTGGACGTCGCCGGCGGCGAGCTGGTCGGCCATGACGAACATGGCGTAGACCGACCACGCGAGGCTCGCGGAGGCGCCAATGGCGATGAGCGCGTCCATCGTGGGCGCGCGGTGGAGAAGGCTCTTGAAGCCGTTGATGAAGTAGGCGCGGTTCTCGTAGACGATGGGCAGCACAAGCAAAAGCTCGGTGAGGGCAAGCGTCATCGAGTGGGTGTGGTCGGTGAAGACGGCCGGCAGCGGCCAGCCCAGCATGTGGCCCATCCCGATGTAGAACAGCGGAACGAGAAAGACGAACGACACGACGAGGCGGTGGCGCATGGCGTTGGCGGCCTCGTCGAGCTTCTTGGTGGGATTGGTAAGTGTGGACGTCGCGCTAGCGCTGACAGCGGCGCCGGCGTCGCCCGATGCCGCGTTTGCCGAGACGGGCGTGGCGGAGTAGCCGGCGCGGTCGACGGCGGCGCAGATGGCGGCGGGCGTGGTGCTGGCTTCGTCGTAGTCGACGGTCATCGAGCCGGAGAGCAGGTTGACCACCACGTCGCTGACGCCGTTGACACCCGCCACCGCCTTTTGCACGTGGGCCTGGCACGCCGCGCAGGTCATGCCTCCCACGTCGAACTTCTCGTGAGCCATATGATGCTCCTCTCGCTCTGGTTGCCGAGGCGCGTCAGCAGGGCCGTCCCCTTGGCACGGGCGCCACTACCCATCCCCCGCGTGTTTCTCGAGTGGAGTATACCCCTCCCCCAGGGGGGTAGGGTCACGAATGTACAAAAGTTAGCCATCTGCGCAACCTAGACGAAGCGAGCCACGCGCACCCGCTTTTACTTGCTCCCGCATCAAGCACCCGTTTCTACGTACTCAGAGGCCAGCTAGCACGTAGAAACGGGTGCTCGGCGGTGGCGGACATGTAAAAGCGGGTGCGGACGAGAACGGCACGCAAGGATAGACGCCACGTGGCGCATCGCCATACAAAAACAGCCCGCGAGCGCGAGGCCCACGGGCTGAGAAATGAGTTAGGGAGGTATCAGCTTCCCCATCTATCCATGCTAGTTGGCGTTTCCTTCAAGTGCCTGTTCCCAAAGCTCTGGCGTAACCACCGAATCGAAGGAGGCCATAAGATCGCCGTCAGCCCATGAGTACGCCTCGTTCTGCTTATCGAGATAGTTTCGTACAAACTTGAGAGCGTTTTCGGGAGCCATATCATCTCCCCCACGGCCTTCCTCGAAGGATGACGCAAAGCCATCATAAACAGCCGGATCAGCAGAGCTGCCGCCCTCCCAAAGATAAGGATTGGCCTCGGAGAGATACTCTCGGAGGCGGTCCGTCCGCTCCAAGTCCCATGCCGCATCAAGCGCGTCAAACATCGTCAGATAGACCTGCCTTGGCGTAAGCTGCATGCTATTTCCTCCTCTTGAATGCGTTCTGCCTGGTCTTACCCGTATTCTTGCTCAGGCCCGTCTCGTCATTCCATGATCGAGGTGAGTCGTTCTGTCCGCAGTTTTGGACTTTCCCATCTAACACGGACGCCCACAGCTGTGTACCATCCGGATTAGTCTTTGCATACCAGGTCTTGCCCCACTTATCAGTTCCCAAACGACATGGCTCATCGTTCACAAGCTCCATGATCAATTGCCTGTTACGAGGGGTGTCCGGCAAATGTCCAACGTCATCCCTGAACATATGGGAGAGTTGGGCGCTTCCGGACGGCAAGTGATTTCCCAACTGGCTGCCAAAGACGCCTCCAAGTCCACCACCCTTCTCACACATGGGCCTCGCCACCATAATAGCGCTCGGCCTGGCCGCTAAAGAAGTAGATCGGGATCTCGCAGTTCTTCACGTAATCGAAGACCCCATAAGAGTCTTCGCCGACGACAACGATGCCTGTCGGGGCCAATTCGTTCACCGCGCGGACAAGACCGCCC
>NZ_CEVYAT010000046.1:0-10151 GCF_982402205.1 Parolsenella sp.
TCTTGGGAGAGCTCGGTGAGCAAGGCCGCCTGCGCGTTGGCGGTGAGGATGGTGCCGTTTGCGTCGAGGGTGAGCACCGCGTCGGAGGTGAGCTCCATGAGGGTGGCGAGCACGCCGGGAACGGCCGCGGCGCCCACGCGCTCGACGCGTGACAGGGCCGCCTGCGCGGGGCGGGTGGCCCGCGTGGTCGAGAGGGACGACGAAGCGCCGTTGTTGGTGGCTACGGAGAGGCCGGAATCATCGGAAGCCACGAAAGGCCCCTTCCCTCGTGAACTACCCCTAGATAGCAAAAACGGGCCCGAAGGCCCGTGTATTTGCTGGTGTCGGAGGCGGGACTTGAACCCGCACGACCTTTTAGTCAGTCACTAGCACCTCAAGCTAGCGCGTCTGCCAATTCCGCCACTCCGACTTGTCAGTTGCGCTTTCGCGCGTGAAAGAATATACACCGGTAACCTAGCGATGTGCAAGCACGATTTCAAAATTTCTTGCAATTTAGCCAAAGTCGTATCTCTAGCTGGGGTTTTAACGAGTACTTCTTGGCAACGCGAGGATGGCTCGTCGCTGCAGCCCCCAACCGCACCCACTCCGGACCGCACGCCCCTCCCCGCAGCCTCGGCTGCACGCGGCTGGGCCTAGTGCATCCGTCAATCGCTTGATGGCTCGCCGCTGCACGTAAATCGGCTTAGTGCATTTTGCTCCTGGGCCGCTCGCCCCTCTCCGCTAATACACATTCCGGTTTTGCGAGCAGCACACGCGTGGCAACTGCCCTCCCCTAATACACTTGCCCCAGAAACGGGCAGCCCGGTCTCCAGCCCACTCTCGTCCGCTAATACACTTGACTGATTTGGGTGCAGCACCAGGCCCACTGTCCTCGTCCCCTAATACACTTGCCCGCCATAGGTGCAGCACCGGACTCGCCGCCCTGCTCCCCTAATACACCTCGTCGACTTCCGCGCAGCATGGCATGCGCGTCCTGCCTACGCCTACAGGGCCTCGTGGTTGACAAGCATGTGCGCCCCGCAGCATGGCGCGCGCCCCATTGAAGCGGAGCAACGGGCCCGCCGAGGGCGCCGCATCCATGGCACAGCCCTCCGTGCCGCACGCCTCTGACGCTTGTTAGATTTCTGACAGGTCATCATCGTTGTTAATAACTCGAAACGATTAGTGTCCCCAAAGCTTTGGGCTGCACGAGACCCTTCTGGGCCACAGGATTACGGGGACACAAATTCCCCTAGTGCCATCTTCTCCAATCCTCCACTGTCAGATTTGTGTTAGGCGCCATCTACCAGCAGTTTTTATCGTGCGATGTTCCAATTTTGCACCATGCAATTTCGTCAAGATATTCCATCGACACCAAGGCAGCGCGATGTTACCGTCTGCCCATGGACACCTGTATCTCGCACGATACGGCGCTGCGCTGGCTGCTCGCCAATCCCAACCCCCTTGCCAGCGGCCTGGGACGTCGTTGCGCCGCCTCACTGCCAAACCACGCCCCCTCGCGCGGCGACGCCCCGCTCATCGCTGCGGCGCTTGCACTCGATGAGGGCCAGCCCATGGACGTGCTCGTCGCAAGCCGCGGCAAGCGGCCCCAGTCGGGGCGCTATGTCGGGCACATCGGCAAGGATCCCCTCCCCACGGGGTCTTTCATCTCGCTTGACCGAGCATGCAAGGGACTCGCCATCGTCTCCCCCGAGCTGCTCTTTGTCGAGATGGCCCGCTCACACGAGCTCGTAGACCTCATCGCCATTGGCTATGCGCTCTGCTCCGGATACCGCCTGGTGGGCGAGAACGGCGACGTCATGACGCGCGAGAAGAACGACAAGCCCCTCACCTCGGTCGAGAGGCTTGGCGACTATCTTGACCGCGCCGGCACCATGCGAGGCAAGACCGCAGCGCGGCGAGCTCTTCGTCACATTGCCAACGGGTCGCTCTCGCCCAGGGAATCGAGCCTGGCGATGAGCCTGTCGCTCCCGCTCAACCTGGGAGGCTATGCCCTCGGGATAGTCGAGATGAATCGCAGCGTAATGGTTCAAACGAAGACGAGCGCAGACGGCAGGGCCATACGTGAGGCTCGCCGACCCGACGTGGTCATAACGGCCCGAAGGCGCGGAGGCGAGCTTGCTCACGCCGCAATTGACTACGACTCGGACGCGCATCACCTCGACGCCAAGAAGCGCGAGAAGGACACCGTGAGGAGAAACGACTTCCAGGCATCGCTCGGCATGCCCTACTTCACGCTCACCACAAAGCAGGCGACGGACTACGTTGCCTTCGAGAAGTTCGTCCACACGGTGCGTAGGTCCCTGGGAATCCGCAACAGGCTCTTCGCTCGCGCAGAGAATGACGAGGAGCGGCTCGAGGCAATTCGGCACCAGCAGTTTAAGCTCTGGCTGAGGTTCCTCTCCTCGGCGGCCGTCACGGTAGGAAGAACGCTATAGGTCCAGCACGTCCTCGGCGCCCGCATTGGTAGACAGGAAGTTGTAGGGCCGACGCGCGCTGCACGTCTTTTGGCGTAGTGCGTTCTCCGCCAGATGAAAGGCACGGCGCTGCACGTCATTAGGCGTAGTGCATTGGACGGAAGGAAGCCAGCTGCACGCTAAACGGCCTAGTGCATTGGTCGGGGAGATACACCACACCGATTTAAGTACGGCAACCAGGCGGAGCCGCCTGCAGAGAACGCACGAGGCCCATCTGCGTGCAGCGTCCGCCCGAGTCCGCGAGCCATAGACGCACCAAGCTCATCTACGTGCACCCATAGGCCAAGAAGGACCCACTCACGCCAAGCATCATCCGCACGCACCAGCGCGCAACGCACGCCACGCGCCAGCGCCCACGCGCCCGCGCGCATCGCACGCCACGTGCCAGTGCCCACGCGCCCGCACGCAACAAAAAAACGCCCCTTGCCGCGAGACCGCGACAAGGGGCGAAACAAACGCTACAGCTCGATCGAGGAGCCCTTGATGGGGTGATCAGCCGCGAAGTGGCAGGCGCAGAAGTGGCAGGGCGCAACCTCACGCAGCTCCGGGCGCTCCTGGGAGCAGATCGCCTGCGCGATGGGGCAGCGCGTGTGGAAGCGGCAGCCGCTCGGCGGGTTAATCGGTGAGGGCGGGTCGCCCTTGAGGATGATGCGCTTGCGCGAGTGCTGCACGTCCGGGTCGGGAATCGGCACGGCCGAGAGAAGCGACTGCGTGTAGGGGTGGTTCGGCTCGGCGTAGAGGCTCTTCCAGTCGGAGACCTCCATCATGTTGCCGAGGTACATCACGGCCACGCGGTCTGAGATGTGCTGCACCACGGACAGGTCGTGGGCAATGAACAGGTAGGCGGTGCCGTACTGCTTCTGGAGGTCCTTCAGCAGGTTGAGCACCTGGGCCTGGATCGAGACGTCAAGCGCCGAGACGGGCTCGTCGCAGATGATGAGCTTGGGCTTGAGCGCGAAGGCGCGGGCGATGCCCACGCGCTGGCGCTGGCCGCCGGAGAACTCGTGCGGGTAGCGGTTGATGTGCTCGGGGTTGAGGCCCACGATGTCGAGCAGCTCGCGCACGTAGTCCATGCGCTGGGCCTTGTCGGGCATCTCGCCGTGGATGACGAGCGGCTCGGAGACGATCTCGCCGATGGTCATGCGCGGGTTCAGGCTCGCATAGGGGTCCTGGAAGATGAACTGCATGTCGTGGCGAACAGCCTTGAGCTGCTTCTTGTTCATCCCGGACATGTCCTGGCCGTCAAAGACGACCTTGCCGCTCGTGGGGTGCGTGAGGCGCATGATGCAGCGGCCCGTCGTGGACTTGCCGCAGCCGGACTCGCCCACGAGGCCAAACGTCTCGCCGGGGTAGATGTCGAAGCTGATGTCGTCGACGGCCTTGACGCTCTTCTTCTCCTTCGAGAAGACGCTCGAGTCGACGGGGAACTCCTTGCACAGGTGCTCCACGTGAAGCAGGGGCTCGGTCATTTACGCCTCCCCTCCCTTCGTGGCATCGGCCGCGGCGCGCGTGCGCGAGTTCGCGGGCGCGTTCTTGCGAACGAACTCCGCGTCCATAGAATAGTGGCAGCGCGCGTAGTGTCCGGTCTCGGTCGTGTAGGTCTCGGGGCGCTCGGAGCGGCACTTGTCCGTGGCGTACGGGCAGCGCGGAGCGAACGAGCAGCCCTTCGGCAGGTTCACGAGTGAGGGCGGGTTGCCCTTGATGGGCGTGAGCGGCTTCTTCTCGTCGGTGACCTGCTCGGGGATGGAGCGCACGAGGCCCCAGGTGTAGGGGTGGATCGGGTTGTAGAAGATCTCCTCGGCGGTACCGAACTCAACGGGACGGCCAGCGTACATGACCATGATCTTGTCGGCCACGTCGGCCACGACGCCAAGGTCGTGCGTGATCATGACGATCGCGTTGCCGTTCTTCTCCTGCATCTCCTTCATGAGCTCGATGATCTGCGCCTGGATTGTCACGTCGAGGGCCGTCGTGGGCTCGTCGGCGATGAGGATGTCGGGGTCGCAGGCAAGGGCCATGGCGATCATGACGCGCTGGCGCATGCCGCCGGAGAACTGGTGCGGGTAGTCCTTGACGCGCTGCTCGGGGTTGGGGATGCCAACCATGTCGAGAAGCTCGATGGCGCGCTTGGTGGCCTGCTCCTTGGTGTAGCCGCGGTGCAGACTCAGGCCCTCGCCGAGCTGGCGGCCGATGGTGTAAACCGGGTTCAGCGACGTCATCGGGTCCTGGAAGACCATGGCGATGTCGTTGCCGCGGATCTGCTGCATCTCGCGCTCGCTCATCTTGAGCAGGGACTTGCCACGGTAGCGAACGTCTCCGCCCTCGATCTTGCCCGGGGGCATCTCAATGAGGCCCATGATCGTCATGGCCGTCACGGACTTGCCTGAACCGGACTCACCCACCACGCCGAGGGTCTCGCCGCGGTCGAGCGTGTAGGTCACGCCGTCGACGGCCTTGACCACGCCGTCGCCCGTGTGGAAGTACATCTTGAGGTCGTCGACCTCGAGCAGGTGGCTACCCTCGGGAACCGGCTGGTTCTTGAGGTCGAGCTCGGGCTCGACTGCCTTCTTCTTACCAAATGCCATCTAGCATCACGCGTCCTTCATCTTGACGTCGAGCGCATCGCGCAGGCCGTCACCGAGCAGGGTGAAGGCGAGCACCGTCGAGAGGATTGCAAGGCCGGGCATGATCATGAGCCACGGCTGCGTCTGCAGGAACGTCTGGCCGTCCTGAATCATGATGCCCCAGGAGGGCGTGGGCGGCGTGACGCCCATGCCGAGGTAGGACAGGGCGCTCTCGGTGAGGATGGCGCCGCCGATGTTCATCGTGGCGTAGACCACGATGGAGGCCACGGAGTTGGGGAAGATATGGCGTGCGATGATGCGCAGGTCCGACGCGCCCATGGCGCGCGCGGCATCCACGTAGTCGTTCTCCTTGACCGACAGGATCGCCGAGCGGAACACGCGGGCGATGGATGGCCAGCCGAGCACGCCGATGGCGATGAACACGTTCTGGATGCCCTGGCCCATGACGGCGAGCATCGTGATGACAAACAGCGTGTAGGGAATCGCCAGGAACATATCGGCCAGGCGCATGATGATCGTGTCGAACCAGCCACCGTAGAACGCGGCGAGCGCACCCATCACCAGGCCGATGACCGTGGAGATGAGCGTGGCGATGACGCCGACGGTGAGCGAGACGCGCGAGCCGTAGATGACGCGGACGAGCTGGTCGCGGCCCGTGGCGTCGGTGCCGAACGGGTGCTCGAGCGAGGGCGGCAGCTTGGAGCTCTGGGCCACCGTGGTGGTGTCGATGTCGGTGGGCGAGCCGAGCAGCTGCGGGGCCCACAGGTCTGCCGTGAGCGCGACGAGGACCACGAAGATGATCCAGGCGGCGCCGATGACGGCGAGCTTGTTCTTCTTGAGACGCTTCCAGGCGTCGCTCCACAGCGTGCGCGTGGGAGCGGCCGCCTCCTCAGCGTCGGCCTTCTCGCGCGAGGCCTTGAGGGCGTCGGAGAAGGCGCCGGACTGCTCCTGCTGGTCGTCAGAAGCCTGTGGCTTGTTGTTCTCAGTCATGTCTCTCCTCCCCTAGCCCTCGTCCTTGGGCGCGCCAAAGCGGATGCGCGGGTCAAGGAAGGCGTAGCTGATGTCGACGAGCAGGTTGATTACCATGACGACAATGACGATGACCGTGACGCCACCCAGGACGATGGGCCAATCACGCTGGGTCACGGCACGGTAGATCTCATAGCCAACGCCCGGCCAGTTGAAGACCGTCTCCGTGAGAATGGCGCCGGCGAGCATGCCGCCAAAGTCGATGCCGATGTAGGTGACGACGGGGATGAGTGCGTTCTTGAGCGCGTGGTGCCAGATGATGGCGCTGCGGGAGAGGCCCTTGGCCTTCGCCGTGCGGATGTAGTCTTGGTTGAGCACCTCGAGCAGCTGCGAGCGCATGATGCGCGCCGTGTAGGCCGTGGAGACCGCGGCGAGCGTCACGGCGGGCAGGATGTAGTGGACCCAGCTCTCGAACTCGGAGTTGGAGCCGCCCGCACCCGAGATGGGCAGGTAAAGCGCGCCGTCAGTGGCGTTCTTCAGGAAGACACCAAAGAACAGCTGGAGCAGCATGCCGAGCCAGAAGGCAGGCATTGCCACGAGGACGGACGTAACGAGCGTCACGAGTACGTCCCAGAACGAGTAGCGCTTGATGGCGGAAACCATGCCCGCGCCTATACCGACAACCGCCTCGATGAGGATGGCGACGATGGCCAGCTTCACCGTGTTGGGGTACTTGTCGGCGAGAATGTCGGCAACCTTGAGGTTGCGCGTGTACGAGGTGCCGAGGTCTCCATGGAGCAGGTCGTTCATGTAGGTGAGGTACTGCTTCCAGAGGGGCGTCGGGATGGTGTCGCCGTTCTCGTCATAAATCGGCTTGTTGTTCTCGTCCGTCTCGATGAGCCCGTTGGAGATGCGAATCTGCAACTCGGTCTCAGGCGTTACCTGCTTGCCGCCGGTGATGATCTTCACCGGGTCGCCGGGCACGATGGCCTTCATGGCGAACAGAATCATCGTCACGCCAATGAAGACGGGGATGAACTGCAGGACGCGCTTGAGTATGTACTTTCCCATGCGTACAACTCCTGTCGTGGGTCCGGGTACGCGCCCCTTGCGCGGGGCGGACCCCCTACTGGCAACGGGGCACCTCGGAGGATGCCCCGTTGCCGTATGCGGGCGCTTGCCCGCGGGTGTCTAGCAAAGTGCCAGCTCAAGGCCTAAATCTAGGCGCTCAGCTCGACCGTGCTCATGTCGCAGAGCTTCTGCGGGTCCATGTAGAGGGACTTGACGCGCTGCGAGCAGACCATCTGGTGCTTGTAGTAGAACAGCGGGATGACCGGCATGTCCTCGGCGATGAGCTTGTCGACCTCCTGGTACTTGGCGACGCGGTCGTCATCGGAGGCGATGGCGCGGGCTTCGAGCAGGCCCTTGTCGACGTCGGCGTTGGAGTACTGGCCGTAGTTGTTGTCGCCACCGGTCACGAACAGCGGGTACAGGAAGTTGTCCATGATCGGGTAGTCGGCGATCCAGCCCAGACGGCCGACCTGGAAGTCGGCGTTGGGATAGGTGTTGGAGAGGATGGAGGCCCACTCGGCAGTGTTCGAGGAGGTCTCGATGCCCAGGGCGCTCCAGTCGGCCATGACCATCTCCATGACGGCCTTGTGGTCACCGTCGAGGTTGTAGGTCAGGGCAATGGAGAGGTTGCGCTTGCCGTTGGCATCGGCCGGGTACTTCTCGTCCAGGATCTTCTTGGCGGCGTCAACGTCATAGCGGGAGTCGGCCCACTCGTTCTCGACGTAGCCCTTGATGCCGGGCGGGACGATGCCGCCGGCCGGCTCGCGGGTGCCCTCGAAGACGGTGTCGCAGATGGCCTGACGGTTGATGGCCAGGGACAGGGCGTGACGCAGGTCCTTGTCCTTGAGCTGCTCGTCATTGACGTTGAGCATGAGGTAGTAGATGGAGAGCTCGTCGCCCGTCAGGACCTCCTTGCCCGTGGTAGCCGTGTAGCCGTCCTCGGACTCGCCGTACTGGGAGATGGCGTCCTTGAGCTGGGTGGTGGGCACCTGGGCGACGTCGAGGTTGCCGGCCTGGAACTCGGTGTAGGCCGTCTGGACGTCCTTCTGGATGTTGAAGTGAATGCCGTCGAGCTTGGCCTTCTCGCCGTAGGAGTAGTCGTCGAAGCGGACCAGGTTGATCTGCTGGCCGTCCTCCCACTTGCCGTCCATCTTGAACGGGCCGTTACCCACGGGGGCGAAGAAGAACGTGTCGAAGTCCTCGAGAGCGCAGTCAGGCACGGGCGAGAGCGCCGGGTGCATGCAGACGTAGGGGAAGTCGGCGTAGGCCTGGGAGAGCTTCACGACGAGGGTGTCGTCGTCGGGGCAGGTGACGCCCTTGAGCTCGGTGGCGTCGCCGGCGGAGAGCTCGGAGTAGCCGTCGACCATGGCGAGGTGGTAGCCGATCGCGGAGGCGTGCTCTGTGGAGGTGTTGGGGTTCAGGATGCGCTCCCAGCCCTGCTTGAAGGACTTGGAGGTGACGGTGGTGCCGTCGTGGAACTTGGCGCCCTTCACGAGGTGGAAGGTGAACTCGTCGGCGGCGTCGTTGACGTCCCAGGACTCGGCGGCGAGACCCACGAGCTCGTTCTTGGTGAAGTCATAGGTGGTGAGGGCGTCAAAGAGCTGGTAGCCCACCATCATGCCCTGATCCTCCTCGAGGTCATACGGGTCGATGGCGCTCGGGTTGTTGATGTAGTAGCTCAGAGTGCCACCCTCGGCGGCGGAGCCGGAAGCGGCACTGGTGTCTCCGCCCTTCTTGCCGCAGGCGGCGAGCGCGGCCATGGCGCTGGCGGCCAGGCCACCCTTCACGAACGTGCGACGGTTCATCGTAGGCTGGGTCATAATGCCTCCCTATGTTGCGATGCCCTGTCAGGCGACCCGTGCGCCTGGGCTCCAGAGCATCTCGAATGTGGGCGGGGAGGTCCTGGCCTTCTCGGCGTCTATGCAGCCGCCCGGCGCGCGCGGCGCCTAACTGAGCTTGGCAAGAGTCCCCGCTTGCAAACTTGTCATGTGATTATCCGATATTGGATGGTGGGCGGCAACCTGAACGGACGCTTTAGCGCAGTAAAGGAAGCAATTTGAAACAGACTAGAAACAAAGGGCGCGCCTCCCCCGCGGGAGACGCGCCCATGCGTTCGATATGTGCCGCGGCGACTAGCCGAGCGAGGAGACCGTGCCCAGCGGGTAGGTGAGCATGAAGATGACGATCGTGACCATGAAGATGACGGCCGCGATGACAGTGAGGCGGTCGAGGTTCTTCTCCCACACGCCCGAGCCGGCGTTGGCGTTGTACATGGAAGAGGCGATCATGTCGGAAACGCCGGTGCCCTTGCCGGAGTGCATGAGCACCAGGACGATGAGGGCGACGGCGGAGATGGCCCAAGCCACCAGAAGGATCGTGTTGAGAGGACCCACAGTTGCTCCTTTAGGGAGAAGTTACATTCATGCAAATGATGAGGATAGCACAAGTTGGCACATTAGCCTCGGGGACAAAAGACCCGTCCCTCTGTCCCCAGGCTGTATGGAATAGGGCCGCTACCAAATCAAGCGGCAGCGGCCCTAAAGGTGAAGCAAAAGACGGAGCTCGGAGGCTACTCCTCGGTGGCGAGCACGCGGCCCGTCATCTGCTTGGAGGGCTCAAGGCCCGCGAGCGTCAGCATCGTCGGGGCGATGTCGGACAGGCGACCGTCCTCGATGCCCGTGAGCTTGGCGGCCGGGTCGGCCACGATGAAGGGCACGCGGTTCGTGGTGTGGGCCGTGAACGGGTGCTTCTCACCGTTGACCACGTCAAACATGTGGTCGGCATTGCCGTGGTCGGCCGTGATCAGCGCAAAGCCGCCCTTGGCGAGAATCGCCGGGACAACCTTGGACAGCGCGGTGTCGACGGCCTCGACGGCCTTGACGGCGGCCTCGAACACGCCCGTGTGGCCAACCATATCGCAGTTGGCGAAGTTCACGATGTAGAAGTCGGCGCGGTCCTCATTGATGGCCTCGACCAGCTTCTCGGTGACCTCGGGAGCGCTCATCTCGGGCTTGAGGTCGTACGTGGCGACCTTGGGGCTCGGCACGAG
>NZ_CEVYAT010000047.1:0-10112 GCF_982402205.1 Parolsenella sp.
ATCGCGGGCAGCGAGGTGCGCCAACGCTCGCGAGCCTCGGCCATGGTGGTGGCATTCGTTGCACCCAGCAGGCCAAACAGCTCGCTCGTGAAGCGATCGCGCTCGGCGGGCGTGCGGCCGCAGATCCAGTCGTTGAGGGCGGCGTCAACGTGGCGCGCACCCGCGGACAGGCCCTCCACCTCGACAAACGAGCAGCCATCGACCACCCAGGAGAACGGGTCGTGCTGGAAGATCCCCACGCTCGTGCTGCGGACCACCGAGTAGTCCTCCTGGTTCTCGAGCATCATGCCCACCACCGAGCTCTGCGGCAGGGTCTTGTCGACGCGCCCTGCGATGGCGCAAAAGCCCTCACTGGCCAGGAACTCAGCGTCAAAGCCAGGGCCGTCGTGCGAGTAGACGCGCGAGACGCGCTCGCGAATCTCGGCAGGCGCCTCGGCGGCGGCGTAGACGGCGAGGTTTCCGCCCTTGGAGTGGCCGCCCAACACGAGTGGGGCGCCCGGGCAGGCCTCGGCCGCGTCGAGCAGGTAGAGGAAGGCCTCGGCCTGGGCCGGCACGGGACGCGCAAAGGTCATGTTGAAGTCCTCGCGCCAGCCGTCAAAGGTGGCATCGGTGCCGCGAAAGGCCAGATAGGCGGTACCATCGTCGAGCAAGAGGGTCACGGCGGCGAACTGCTTGGGCCACTCGGGGTCGGTCGTGTCGCGTCTCAGCCTAAAGCCGCCCACGCGGATGTCGCGAAAGCGCGGGCTTGCGGCCATGGCCTGCAGCAGGCGGCGGCAGCTCTCGGGGTCCCACAGGTCAAAGAGGCCATTGAAGCACTCGGCGCGCAGGGCGTCGCGCAGGCGCGGCGCGGCGGCAGACGTGATGTCCCAGCCGTCGAACTGGCCGCCAAGCGCCTCGAGCCTAAAGTTCGAAAACCACGAGAGCACGAGGCTGTCGGGCGCGCAAAGGGGCCGCTCGACAAAGGTGTCGAGGTTGTTCTCGACATAGGTGCAGATGTTTTGCTTCTCGAGAATCCCGCTGCCTTGGGCCATGACGCTTCCCTCCCCGGTTTAGCTACTATCATGGGCTCAAGGATACCGCGCCGCAGCGCTGCGAGGCCACGCGCCATAGGAGGCACGTAGCAATGCCGCCATGCGACCGGGACGCACGGCCACGTCGTCGCACGCGTCACGCCACATGATCACGCCGCCGCACAGCCATGCCGCCGCATGCCCGAGCACCACATCGCCAGACAGGAGAGCCATGAGAGCCGTCGAAGAAATCATGCGCACGAACGAACCCTATGTGGCCTCGTTCAGGGACGTGCCCACCCACCTGCAGGGACGCGCCAAACACCTGTGCTGGCGACTCGACCAGACCGATCCCACCGACGAGGCCACACGCAACGCCATCGTACGGGAACTGTTTGGCACGGCGGGCGAGACCACGCTCGTCTCGGCAGGATTCAGATGCGACTACGGCTTCAACATCCACGCGCTGGGCATGGCACTCATCAATTACAACTGCTCGTTTCTCGATACGTCGCCCATCACGCTGGGGGCGGGCTGCTTCATCGCGCCGGGCTGCGTGCTGACGTGCGCCGGCCATTCGATCGATGCCGAGCAGCGCACAGCGGGGCTGCTGACGTCTGCGCCCATCACATTGGGCGAGAACGTCTGGTTGGGGGCAAACGTCACCGTGTGCCCCGGCGTGACGATTGGCGCGGGCTCGGTCATCGGCGCGGGCTCGACCGTCGTGCGCGACATCCCCGCGGGCGTCGTGGCCGTAGGCTCGCCCGCGCGCGTCCTGCGCCCCGTTACCAAGGCCGACCGACTCGGCCCTACTTCCCTAGCCTAGGATCTGCGCGAGAAGGGCCGGGCGCGCAAGGCGTCCGGCCCGTAGGCTTGGCGCCGAAGCCCCGGCGCCAAGAGCTTTTGTTGCATGGCTACAACTCGTAGTGGATGCAGTCCTTGTACTCTTCGAACAGTCGCTTGTTTAGTTCGTCGCCCCCATCGAGATTGGCGCTATAGAACACGGGCGGATGCTTCATGCCCGAGTTGACAAGCTTTTGCACGAGAGCGGCCACGATGGCATCAAGCATCGTGGCCCCGACGACCGTTGATGTCGGGGCAACCTTCTGATCGAGTCCGTCAATCGAAACGGCCGCATCGCCAACATCGCCATGGTTATCCAGAACAATATCGGCAATTTCAAAGAGGCGCTTCCCGCTAGGATGCCGCGACTCAACCGATTTTGAATACGACAGGTTCGTAATCGCAATGACAGTACCGCCCGCCTCCTTGGCCGCCATGGCCATCTCGATTCCTACGGGGTTTCTTCCCGAGACGGAGTGAACGATCAGGACATCGCCCTCTTTAAAGTCAACTTGGTCTCGTGCGACGGCACTGCCGTAGCCCGTCAGGCGCTCCATGGAACTCGTGTGGGTAACCGGCTTGGTATCGAGCATGAGCTCCCGAGCAAAGATCGGGTTAATCAACATGCAGCCGCCAGCCCGGTAGAACAGCTCTTCGGTAAGGATTCCCGCATGGCTCGCACCAAAGGCATATATCGAGCTCTTTCTCTTTACGCAGTCAAAGAGGGCATCGACGCACAGCTCCATGCGGGGCGACTCTTCTGTCTCAACCTTCTCAATCAGGCCCTTAATGACTTCAAAGTACTTGAACTCCATTGCCCCTCCAATCAAATAGTGGCGCGCCCGAAAGGTTAGTCGGGCGCGCCACGGCGAACAGGTCAGATGTCAGGCACGGGGACCTAAGCAATCAGCCTGGCAACAGCACCCACGACCATGCCCCAGAGGTCGAAGTCCTGGCCTCCGTAGACCAGCATCCACTGCTGAATCGTGTTGTTGAAGAAGTAGGCACCAAAGCCCACAAGGAAGACTGCAATGATGCCACTAACGGCAGCGCCGACAATGGCGCCGCGAACACCACCCGTCGCGTTACCAACAATAGAAGCGCAGCCAATCTCGAAGAAGCAGGTCGAGATCAGGGGGATGACGACCGTCGGGAAGATTCCGGCGGCGCCGGTAATCAGAATCGTAACGATGGAGGTGACCATAGCAACCATGAAGCCGATGAGCAGGGCGTTAGGCGCATACGGGAAGATAACGGGGACATCGAGGGCGGGGATAGCGTTGGGGACGACCTTCTCCGCGATGCCCTGGAAGGCAGGCACGATCTCGGAGATAAGCATACGAACGCCCTGCAGCATGATGGTGATGCCAACGCCGAAGTAGATTGCGTGGGTAAAGATATAAGTGAAGATGCCCGTGTTACCGTCGGCATATCCCCAGACCACCGCGGGGTCCCGGCCATTGGCAATCAGGATGAAGTACATCACGATATAAGTGATAGCAATGGTGATGGAACCCGTGATGGCGATCTCGCGCAGAAAGCCAAGCGACTTGGGGAACTTGAGGTCCTCAGTAGAGTGCTCCTTGTTGCCAAATGCCTTGCCCAGAAGACCAGAGATCACGGAAAGGCACGTCGTGGGGTGGCCGATGGTAAAGGAGTCATCACCCGTAACCTCCTTAACAAAGGGGCGCATGAGGTTCGGGGACACAATCATGTAAAGAGCGGTGAAGATCGCGGCGAGGATGATGAGTTTGCCACCCGTGAGACCGGCATCGACGCCGGCGGCAATGAACACGAACGGGAACCAATAGAGCATGTGGCCCGTCAGGAAGATGGACTTCCACTTAGTAAAGCGAGCGACCAGGACGTTGATGGCAAATGCCACGATCATCACGATACCAATCTCGGTGCCGTATTCCGTACCGATGTCAACGGTAGTTGAGGGCACTGCCTGGGGCATCACGGTATTAAATGCCGTCGAGATGCCATCGATGGAGTTGCCCGTGATAAGTCCGGTACCCGTCGAAAGGACGAAGAAGCCCACCGCGGTCATCACCGTGCCGCGCACTATCTCTGAGAAGGACTTCTTCTGAAGGATGAGTCCAATGCAGGCGATCAGCGCAAGGAAGATGGCTCCCTGGCCAAAGATCTCGCTGATGATGAAGTTAAGAACGGCTTCCATGCCTAGCTCCTTCCTTTATTTTTCCTAGCGCGATTCGAGGTAAGCCAAGGTCTTTTCCTCGACCTCTTTTTTGTCCATGAAGTTATCGATCTCAATCACGGGAACTTTGGCCCTATCCTTGATGCGCTCACCGAGCTCACGAGAGATAAAGATGACGTCGCAATCATTGGCGCAGCATGTGTTTACGTCGCCACAGAACGCCTCGATCTCGATGTCATGAGCCTTCGCGATCTTCTGGATATTGGTGCGAAGAAGCAACGAGCTGCCGCACCCATAGCCACACACCGTCTGGATTTTTGCTACTCCCATTTGATCCCCTTTCTGCCATCGCGGGTAGTGACGTGGTCTCGTCAGCCCGCGCGAACCACAGCTAACCGTTAATGAGTGCATAAAGCGCTTCGGCCGATTCGCACGACAAAAGAGCGTCGAGGAATCCATCCTCGAGCAGCTTCTCAGCCACTCTCTGGAGACGAGCAACGTGCGCTCCCGGATCAGTGCACGCTAGGCACATGACGATACGAACAGGATCGTTATCGCAGTGGAACTGGATATCGGAATCGAACAGCGCAAGCGACAGGTCGCTCTTATTGACGCCCTCGCCGGGCGCAGCGTGCGCCAGCGCAAGCCCCGGCATTATCACGATGTAGGGACCCAGCTTGTTGACGCTCTCAATCATCCTGTGAACGTACAGTTCATCAATTGAGCCGCATTCAACCAAAGGATGCGCAGCATCCTCAATCGCTTCTTCCCAGCTTTCGGCATGAAGCCCATACCTCACATTGCAAAGGGCAACATTCTCCATCTCCCCACCTCCCTTCAGTCATGCATTCCAAGCACGGACTCGACATCCAACTCGGGACTCTCGAGCGTGCGCAAGTTGCTATCGCGTTCGAAAATCGAAGCCAGGCTCAGCAAATCGCTTCGCTCCTTGTCTCGTATGCCAAGCACCACTATTCCTCTCACCCGCTTTTCTCCAGCAGGGCCAAAGGCAATTGGGTGACTGAGCACCAATATGGCCGCGCAGTTGTCACGTATCCCGTCGTTAACGCCCGCGTGGACATAGGCCATACCAGGCGTAAGGACCATGTATGGTCCGTAGTCCTCAACAGCCGAGACCATCCGATCGACGTAATGCTGCTCGATATATCCAGCCCTCAGCAGGGGGTTGGCGGCCTTCCGAATCGCCTCTCTCCAGTCGTCGCACTCGACACCAACCTGAACAGCGGAGGGATCAACCACCTCGCGGACCGAACTCGTCTCACCGTCGGCAGACTTCGCCGAATAGGAGCGCAAAAACGATGAGCACAGCTTCGAATAGGAAGCCGTGGTGATCTGGCGCTTCACGGCATCGAGCGCTTCCTGATTCAGCAGGGGATCGACCTCAAGCACCGGAGCGCTTTCACAATCGAAGTGGTTCGTTGTAATAACGAGGTCCACATTGTGCGAATCGATGTACTCCTTCGCCTCTTCCAACGACATCGGCCCCGCAACATGGCAGTCGGCCAGGGCGTGGGACAGCCGCGTCATTAAAATCGAGCTTGAGGCGAGGCCAAACGAGCACGCAAACAGAACATCCAAGGCGACGGCGTCGCGAACGCTCGTCTCGTATATCGCGTCAAGGTACATGGCGATGTAGGCAACTTCGCTGTCGTTGAGAGAGATGCCATAACGGGTCTCAACAGCAGCAAGGTGCTTTCGCGTAAAGTCGTACAGCAGAGGAATAGAGCTCGTAATTTGGACAGGAACCTCCGCCTGTATCTGGATGCCATTGCGGCTGCGGTAGATTGCAGCGCGCAAATGGCGGGTAAAGCCTTCAAGTACATGCTGAAGCGACGACTCATCAATTTCGTGCAGCTCTCGAAGAGCGCAAACAAGCTCTCGCGATATACTGCTCGCCTCGTCGTTGCCCGCATGTCGCTCGTCAACAATTCGACGAGTCCCGCTGAGCCTCTGCGACAGCAGGATTGAAGCAACGAAGACAATTTCTGGCTCAGTAGGCAGCAGATTGTCATACTCGCTCAGCAGACGACCAATACCGGGGTCGTCCTGCGAACCGATATCGAATTCCTCGTCCGTCGCACCCGCGGGCAGCATGCATGACCGAGAAATGCGCATGAGCACAAAGGAAATAACGATTGCCAACCGTTCCTGATCGGCAAAAACGACTTGTCGGGCCTCTTGAACGGCATCGATGAGAACGACGGCCTTATCACCATATTCCGCAAGCAACTCGTCAATTAGGAGTGGGCGCAACACGCTATAAAGCTCAACGTCAGATACGAGACCCAGGAAACAGCGCCTGACGTCGATTTCCGCACCGGCCAGATGAGACCCCACGCCCGGCTCACGAATTACTTCGACCCCGTTCTCCTCATAGAAATCGTCAACGTCACTGAAGTGAGAGGCTATGGTTTGCTTGCTAACGTGACAATAATTTGAAATGTCCTGAAACTTAACGACGGGACGAAGGGTGAGCAAGAGCTCGGCAATAGCATCGCGCTCCCGACGCTCGTAGACACGATTCTCACCGTCATCAAGCATGTCACGCAAACGAAGGCCAGACGCCTTTGACGCGGAGAGGCGGACGCCCTTTCCGGGCACCCTCTCAATGGAGCAGCCATTATCCAAGGCAAACGACTCTATAGCCTTAAGATCAGTGCGCATCGTTCGGCTTGACACGTCAAACATGCGGGCGAGGGATTCCACCGTCGAGAAGCCACCGCGAACGCACAGGGCGCGCAAACACGCTCGCTGTCTTCCCGTCAACTCAATCATCTCGCACCTCCTTGATATCTATCATCGATTCGAATCTGAAGACTTTCAATTACAGAAGTCCCCCTTAGCTGCGGCAATTTTCGTGTCAGAAAAAATAGGGTATGTTTCACCGCGATTTGCATTTCATTACACGTGCCGTCGGCATAGCGGCGAAATAGGTAAGGCCAACAGAGGCAAACCTCCGCGGGCTCGCGCCGAGACGCCCTGCTCACTCGCGGGCGCACGCACCTCGCACCCCCGTCACACGTATGATGGAAACAGCGAACCCACCCAGATTGGAGAGCCATGGCCTTCGCAGACCTCACGCTAGCGCGCTACTCGTGCCGCAGCTACACCAACGAGCCCATCTCGAGCGCGGACCTCGACCTCATCGTCGAGGCCGGCCGCATCGCCCCTTCCGCCTGCAACAAGCACCCCACGCGCGTGCTCGTGTGCAACACGCCCGAGCGCCTCGCCGCGGCCGCCAGCGCCCAGCCGCGCTTCGAGCGCGGCGGCAGCGTCTTTGGCGCCCCTCTCGTCCTCGTCGTCTGCACGGTCGAGGGCCAGGCCTGGACCCGCCGCGCCGACGGTCTCTCTGCCGCGACCATCGACTCGTCGATCGCCTGCGACCAGATGATGATGCAGGCCACCGAGCTGGGCCTGGGCACCTGCTGGGTCTGTGCCTTTGACCCGTCCGTCGCCGCACAGGCCCTCGCCCTTCCCGAGGGCGTCTACCCCCACCACATGCTCGCCATCGGCCACGCCGCCGACACGATCGCCGCACCCGACGCCCGCGCCGCCCGCACCATCCCCACAGCCGACTTCCTCCTGTAGCCCAGCGTGACGGAGGGACGTGCCTACTGTCACGCCGCAAGCGGGACAAGAGGCGCGCCCCTCTGTCCCGGATCGGTAAAATCGCAGGTAAATGCCACACGCAACCGCTAGTTGACACACAAGCGGCAAAGTTTAAACCAGAGTTGGTGTCGCAACCGGGCGCGCCCGCCTAGCATCTGGGCCATCGACCACCGCGGGCTCGCCCCGCCCTACGCAAAGGGCCGTCATGGACGTTCAGATCGCAAGCAGGCTCGCCAACCGCCGCCGCGAGGCGGGGCTCTCCTAGGAGGCGCTCGCCGCCAAGCTCGGCGTGAGCCGCCAGGCCGTCTCGAAGTGGGAGCGCTCCGAGGCCTCGCCCGACACCGACAACCTCATCGCGCTGGCCGCGCTCTACGGCGTCACCCTCGACGAGCTGCTTTACGGCGCAGACGAGCAGGGCAGCGGCTCGGCCGAGGCCGAGGCGAACACCACCGAGGCCACCGATGCCGAGCAGGGTGACGACCCCGACGACGCCGCGTGCAAGGCTGCCGACCACACGCAAAACGCCGCCGACGCCGCAAGCGATACCGACGGTGCCGCCGACGCCAGCTCCGCCGCCTCGTCCAAGGACCACGTGAGTATCGGTTGGGACGGCATCCACGTCTCGAAGCCCGGCGAGGAGGTCCACGTGAGCTGGGACGGCATCCACGTGGACGACGAGGCAAAGAATGAGCACGTGCATATCGACCGCAAGGGCCTGCACGCGCAAGACGCAAAGGGCCACAGCGTCGAGTCCGACGGGGCCGGCGGCGTCATCGTCGACGGCGTGAACTACGCGAGCTGGCGCGAGGCGCGCGAGAAGCTCGGGCCAGACCTGGGCAGCACGAGCCCGTTTCTGCGCGCGTGGAACCGCATCCCCTACGGCGCGTTCGCGGCGATCGTCGTGGTGGTGCTCGGCCTTTCCACAGGCACGTGGCTGCCGGCGTTGCTGCTGCTCACGATACCCATCTACCATGCCCTGGGCCGCTCGATCGACCGCCGCTCACTCGTGCCACTCATGAAGCGCCTCATCGCCATGGGCCTGCTCGCCTGGGTCATCTGGATGTGCGCCACCCACATGTAGCAGCGGCCCGCGAGCGTGTCGCAGGGTCGCCCACCAACGCGAGAAGCCATAAAACCTCGTTGACACCACGCGGACGGCCGCGTATCATCCCTGCGGAAATTACAGCGGGCCACGTCCCGGCCAACGCAGGCCGCACGGCTCCACTCAAAGCAGGCCACACGGCTCCACTCAACACGGGTCACACGGCCCCGCCCCATCAACCCCAAGGAGGTGCGCCATGAGCGACGGTTCCAGCCACAGTTGCCAACTCATTCTCGTCCACAACATGGGCATGGCGCGCGTCCTCGGGAAGGCGCGCACCGCACGCAGGTAGCCTCCGGCCGCGCACGCTCGCGCACGGCCCGCCACCGCGCGTAGCCCGGGGCCGCCGCCAGCCGGCCGCTCCACGCAAGTCCCGGGATTGCGAGGTGCGCCATGACGCTGCGCAACCTCTTCCTCCGCCTTGTCGCCCGCCGCGACAACACCACCAGCAGCACCAACGCAAACGCCCCCAAGGCAAGCGCCGGCCAGCTCGACTGGCTGCACCACGCCGCGTCCGCGCCCGCCGCAGACCTCCTCGCCGAGCTCAACACCACCGAAGAGGGCCTCGACAGCGCGAGCGTCGACACCGCCCGCGAGCTCTGGGGCGCAAACGCCCAGGTCCACGCCACCGCGCGCCCGCTTCCGCGGCGCCTCGCCGCGGCCTTCGCCGACCCCTTCACCTACATCCTCGTGCTCATTGCGGCCGTCTCGGTCCTCACCGACTGGACCTTCGCCGCCCCCGGCGCGCGTGACCTCACCACCCCGCTCATCATCGGCGCGCGTGGTGCTCGTCTCGGGCGTCCTGCGCTTCATCCAAGACGAGAAGAGCGCCGCGGCCGCCAGCTCGCTCGCCGAGCTGGTCGAGACCTGCGCCGACGTCGAGCGCGACGGAGACGGCGACAACGAGACCCCCCGTCGACGAGATCGTCGTGGGCGATGTCGTGCACCTCTCCTCGGGCTCCACCAAGCGCTTCATGCTGGCCTTTGGCCCCGTGAGCTCGGTCTTTGACATCGTCACGTTTGCGGCGCTGTTCTTCCTCGTGTGCCCCGCGGTGGCGGGAGGCGCCTGGGGCGCGCTCGACGAGGCGGGTCGCGCGGCGTTCGTGGGGGCGTTCCAGGCCGGCTGGTTCATCGAGAGCATGTGGACGCAGACGCTCGTCATCCACCTGCTGCGCACAGATCGCACGCCCTTCCTCGAGAGCCGCGCGGCGCTTCCGCTGCTTGCGATGGGCGCCGCGGGCGTGATGCTGGCGACCGCCCTGCCCTTCTCGCCCATGGCCGAGGCGCTGGACTTCGTGGCGCCGGGAGCGGCGTTCTTCCCCGTCCTGCTCGCGATCGTCGCGGGATTTGCGGCATGCGTCCTGCT
>NZ_CEVYAT010000048.1:0-9802 GCF_982402205.1 Parolsenella sp.
CATGAGGCCGGCGCCGATCTGCGTGGCCAGGCGGATGCGCTGTGCCTCGCCGCCCGAGAGCGTGGCGGAGGCGCGGGCCAGCGTGAGGTAGTCGAGGCCCACGTCGACCAGAAAGCGCAGGCGCTCGACGATCTCCTTGACGATGCGCCCGCCAATGAACTCCTGGCGCTCGGTGAGCGTAAGGCCCCGGAAGAACTCGAGCGACTCACGGCAGCTCATGCAGCAGACGTCATAGATCGACTTGTCGCCCACCGTCACGGCCAGCATCTCGGGCTTGAGGCGCGCGCCGTGGCACGTGGGGCACGGCATCTCGTGGATGTACTTCTCCAGGCGGGCGCGCAGCTTCTCGTTGGCGGTCTCGCCGTACTTCTCGAACAGGATTGAGCGCACGCCGGCGTAGGTGGTGAGCCAGTGCGTGTCGCGCCCGTCGACCGTGTGGTAGTCGACGCGAATCTTGGTGGCGCCCAGGCCGTCGAGAAGGGCGGTGCGCACCTTCTTGGGGAGCTTCTTCCACGGGGTCTCGGGGCTCTCGCCAAAGTGGCGGCACACCGCCGCGAGAATCTGCGGGTAGTAGTTGGAGCGGCCAAAGAAGCTGCCGAATACGCCGTCTGCCACGGACTTCTCGGGGTCCTCGATGAGGGCCTCCGCGTCGACCACGCGCCTGAAGCCCAGGCCGTCGCAGTCGGGGCAGGCGCCGTAGGGGGCGTTGAACGAAAAATCGCGAGGCTGCGGGTCGTCCATCGAGTGGCCGTGGATGGGGCAGGCCAGCGCCAGCGAGTACTGCAGCAGCTCGCCGGGCATGCGCTCGGGGTCGTCGCGGTCTGGCAGCAGGTAGACGCCCACCTTGCCCGCGGCGAGGCGCGTGGCCGTCTCGACCGCCTCGGCGATGCGGCCCAGGCTCGTCTCGCGAATGACGATGCGGTCCACCACGACCTCGATGGTGTGCTTGAGCTTCTTGTCGAGCTTAATCTCCTCGTCGAGGCCGCGGACCTCCTCGTCGACGCGCACGCGCGAGAAGCCCTCACCGCGCAGGTCCTCGAAGAGCTTGGCGTACTCGCCCTTGCGGCCCAGCACCACGGGCGCGAGCACCAGGGCTCGGCGGCCCTGGCCCGCAGCCAGCACCTTGTCCGCCACCTGGTCCGTGGTCTGGCGCTCGATGACGCGGCCGCACTCCGGGCAGTGCGGCGTGCCCACGCGCGCGTAGAGCAGGCGCAGGTAGTCATAGATCTCCGTGACGGTGCCCACCGTGGAGCGCGGGTTCTTGCTCGTGGTCTTCTGGTCAATCGACACGGCCGGCGACAGGCCGTCGATGCTGTCGAGGTCCGGCTTGTCCATCTGGCCCAGGAACTGGCGCGCGTAGCTCGAGAGGCTCTCGACGTAGCGGCGCTGGCCCTCGGCGTAGATAGTGTCGAACGCCAGGCTCGACTTACCCGAGCCCGACAGACCCGTGATGACAACGAGCTTGTCGCGCGGGATGGAGACGTCGACGTTGCGCAGGTTGTGCTCGCGCGCGCCGCGGATGACGATTGCGTCGGAGGCCATGAGTGCTCCCAGTCTAGGCGTGTTCTTCTCGGCATCAGTATAGAACAATAGTTCGCCTTTTGCGAGAGAAACGCGCGCGGGGACAGGGGGACGCGCCTGCTGTCCCCGTCTGACGGGGACAAAAGACACGCCCCTCTGTCCCCATCAGCGAGGGTGGCAGCCGAGCCGGCGCCTACTCCCCGTAGCGCTCGCGCAGGCGCTCGGTCAAGGCCATGTTCTCGGAGTAGTCGACGCGCACGACCACCACACTCGGCGCGTCATCGTGGGAGAAGGCCACGTCGAGGGTGGGCACGAGCTCGGCGGCGCTCGTCACCTCGTAGCCGTGGCAGTGCATGGCCTCGGCGTAGGCCTTGAAGTCCGGGTTGGAGAAGCCCACGCCATATGTGTCGCCAAACTGCTCCTCCTCCTTCCAGCGGATGAGCCCGTAGTGCTCGTCCTCCCAGATGAGGACCACGATGGGAATGCGCTCGCGCACGGCGGTCTCGAGCTCCTGCGAGTTCATCATGAAGCCGCCGTCGCCGGTGACGGCCAGCACGCGGCGCTCGGGGTGCACGAGCTTGGCCGCGATGGCGCCGGGAACCGAGAAGCCCATCGAGGCGAAGCCGTTGGAGATGAGGCAGGTGCGCGGCTCGTAGCAGGGGTAGTTGCGGCCAATCCAGATCTTGTGGGCACCCACGTCGGAGACAAGGATGTCGTGGCGGCCCAGCACCGAGCGCACGTCGGCCAGAATACGCGCGGGCTTCATGGGGTAGGCGTCGCTTGCGGCCATGCGGCCGAAGTCGTCGCGCAGGCGCTTGCCCACCGCGAGCAGCGCCGCGGGCTCGGGCGCTCCCTCGCGCTTCGCCACGCGCAGAATCTGGTAGATGCTGTCGGAGATGTCGCCCGTGACCTCGACGTCGGGCTCGTAGAGCTGGTTGACGTCGGCCGGAAGGCCCGAGATGTTCACGATCTTCATCTCGTGGGTGTGCCACTTCTTGGGCGCGCACTCGATGAGGTCGTAGCCCACGCCAATCACAAGGTCTGTCTGGTCGAACGCGTCGATGATGTAGTCGTGCTGCGGGATGCCCACCACGCCCAGGCGCCAGGGGCTGTCCCAGGGGACGATGCCCTTGCCCATCATGGTCTGCACCACGGGGATGTGCAGGCGCTCGGACAGCGACCTCACGGCCTCAGCCGCGTTGGCGCGCACGGCGCCGGCACCCACCAGGAGCAGCGGATTTCTGGCCTCGGAGATGAGGCGGGCCGCCTCGATGACGCTCGCGGGGTCGGCGTAGAGCGCGGGCGGCTGCTGGCGACGCATGGGGCGAGCCGTGCTGGGCATGTGCGCCACGTTCTTGGGCAGGTCGATGTGGGTAGAGCCGGGCTTTGCGGCCTCGGCGTACTTGAAGGCCAGGCGGCAGATCTCTGCCACGGTGTCGGGGCGCATCACAACCTTGCTGCGCTTGGTAATAGGCGCAAACATCGCCGAGAGGTCGAGGTACTGGTGGCTCGTGAGCTGCATGAGCTCGCTGGAGACCTGCCCCGTGATGGCCACGAGGGGCGCACCGTCGAGGAAGGCGTCGGCCACGCCGGTGACGAGGTTCGTGGCGCCCGGGCCCAGCGTGGCGAGGCAGACACCGGCGTGGCCCGTGAGGCGGCCGTAGACGTCGGCCATGAAGGCGGCGCCCTGCTCGTGGCGTGTGGGGACAAAGCGGATGCCCGAGCCCTTGAGGGCAAACATCAGGTCGAGGTTCTCCTCGCCCGGGATGCCAAAGACGTACTCCACGCCCTCGGCCTTGAGGCAGTCAACGAGGACCTGCGCGCAGGTCTTGGTCGAAGGAGCTGCGGCCGCGCCGCCGGGCGCGTGGTTCTCGGCCTTGCCGTCCTGCTCAACCTGCTCGGCCTTGTCGGCCGCCTCTGCCTGAGTTTGCTGCATACGAGCCTTCTGAGCTGGCATTTGTTCTCCCGTCCGCGTCACGTTGGACGTCCTCGCGTGTTATTCGCGGACAAGTATGTGACGGCGCGGGATCGTTTGGGAGCCCTCGTTACCAGCTCGACACGAGGTTGATAAGTGGCTGAAAGCTTGCGGCATGACAGGGGGACGTGTTTTTGTCACGCTCGAGACGGGACAAAAACACGTCCCCCTGTCATCAACGACGCACGCCTGCAGGGCGGGCAACCAACCTAGTGCAGAAGCGGGTTGTCGAGGTGGAGCTCGGGGCGGGGAGAGCGGCTGGGGGCCTTCGCAACGGGCGCGCTCGAGACGAGCTCGCTGCGAACAACCCGCAGCTCCCAGGCACTGGCGACCTCGGCCGCGCCCGACCCCGCGCGCACGCGTGCGAGCGCGGCCGAGAAGACCGGCCCCACGATGTCGCAGCGCCACACGCGGGCCTGCACGTGGCGCCAGCCACCCTGCTCACACAGCCACAGCTCCACGGGCTCGTTGAACCACAGGGCATGCGCAAGGGCCGCGCCGGCGTCGCTGCGGTCCTCGCGCAGGGCCACCACGTAGGTGTCGTTCGTCACGTTGCCACCAATAATGCCCAGTTCAGAGGCCGAGAAGACCTCAACAGCCAGAGCGTCGGCAACGAACGGGGCGTGCAGGCGGGTCGCATCGTCGCCCGCAGGTGTGGCGCCCGCGGAAAAGGCGGGGTCGCTCGCACTCGTCTCGCCCAGGCGACGCCAGACGTCCAGGTCGCAGCGCTCGAGGTCTGAGTCGGGGTGGTTGCCGCAGGCCTTGTAGTCGTCCTCGAAGGCGGCAAGCCCCGCGCGGGCGCGCACGACGTGCATCTCGCGCGCAAGGCAAACGTAGTAGTCGATGGGCGGCACGGGGCGCCAGCCCAGCACCGCGCGGCGGTGCGGGCGCCAGATCACCGAGAGGCATGTGACGCCGCGCTGGGCAAACCAGTCGCACGCCTCGACGTTTTGCGCCACCGCGTCGCCGACGCTCGCGACGGCCCCCTCGCCCGCGAGCTCGGCACCGCCCACGAGCTGCGTGTACACGTTGCCGCGGCCAAAGACGTCCACGGCGTCCACCGTGCGGCGCAACCACTCGTCGTAGCCAACGTGGGCGTCCTTGCCCGGGCACAGGCGGGCAAACTGGCCCGCTCCCCAGACCTCGAGGTTGGGGCTGTAGGAGCTCACGGGCGCAAGCTCGCGCAGGTGGGCCAGGGTGTCGGCATCATAGGCAGGCGCCATGAGCTGCGAGGCAAAGGGTGCCGAGAAGCCCTGTCCCATGGCCGAGAGCGCGCGGGCGTAGCGGGCGGCCTCGCGCGAGAAGGGCGGCTCGCCGTCGAAGTCGGAGCCGCCCGAGATGTAGAGCTGGGAGTAGCGGCCCGGCTCGGAGAGCGCTGCCCGCACGACCTCGGCAATCTCGGCGCAGGGCACCTCGGGGTCCTGGCCACGACGGGTGAACAGGGCGCAGAAGCGGCACTGCCTGCCCTCGCGCCAGAACTCGCAGCGGCGGTAGGCGGTGAGGATGAGCTTCTGGGCGCGGGCGTCTGCCAGGGCGTCGGCCGGCGTGCCCGCACTCGTCTCGAAGTCATAGAGCGCGGGGCGTGGGGTAAAGCCGATCACGTCGACGAGGCCCTCGCGCGCATCGCCAGGGGCGATGTCACCGTCTGCCGCGATGGTGCCACCCGCCGGCTCGCGCAGCGTGAACTCGCAGGTGGCGGCGTCGTAGTCGATAACGTAGGGGTCGTCGTAGGTCTCGCCCCAGTTGATGTGGACGTAGGTGGCGTCGCGCAGCAGCACGCCGCCAGGCATGACGGCACGCTGGGTGGCGCGGCCAGCGAAGGCAATCTCGAACGGCTCGTCCGAGGCAAAGCGATAGTCGGGGCGTTGCAGCCGCGCGAGCGCGCGGGCGGTCAGGCGCGCGCCATGCCACACCATCGAGATCTTGAGCAGCACAAACGGGCTCATATCGGGGTACTCCGCGCACAGCCTGCGCCACTCGGCAGCCTTCGACTCCACCATGACTCCGTCTCTCCAATCATCTATCAGCGGGGACAGGGGGACGTGCCCTTTGTCCCTACCAAACGGGGACATTAGACCCGTCCCTCTGTCACGGATTACGGAACGAGCACGAGCGCGGCGACGATCCCTACGTTGAGGCCCACGGCAAACACGAGGTCGCGGGCGCGCAGCGGCACCTCGAAGGCGCAGCGGCGCGGCGCCCCGTCCTCGAACCCGCGCGACTCCATCGCCATTGCAAGGCTCTCGGAGCGTTCGAGGGCGTGGGCCAGCATGGGCACCACGCGACGGGGCGAGAAGGGCCCCACGCGCACGCCGCGCGCCCTGAGCGCAAGGCCCACCTCGCCGTACTCGTCGCGCACCACGGGGAAGAAGTGGTAGGCGGCAAGCACGCCGTAGGCAAACTTGGGCGGCAGGCGGAACTGCTGCATCAGGCTCATAACCAGCTCGAACGCGTCGCTCGTGAAGGCAAACGCCATGCCCAAGCCGCCGTAGGCCAGCACGCGACTCGCAAGCTGCGCGGCCGTGGTCCAGTCGCTCGCAAACAGCGTGCGCTGGCCAAACATGTCTGCCTCGACGCCCGCCGAGGCATTGCCGCTCGCGCCGTACATGAGGCCGGTAACGAACATAGCGAGCGCCGTGATGGCAAACGGCAGCATCGCGAGCGCAAGGCCCCTGCGGTTGCACCCGCGCGAGCAAAGCGTGGCCACGATAGCCAGCGCCGCCACGGCCAGGTTCACGCGCGTGTTGAACGTCACGGACAGGAGCAGCGACGCCACGATGAGCGCCGCGAGCTTGACTCCGGGGTTGAGGCTCCTCATCGCTCACCCACCCCCTTCAGGCTCCGCTCGAAGCGCGTAAGCTCGTCGCGCGAGATTTCGCGGACACGCCCATCCTCCACGAGCAGCACTTTATTGGCAATGGCTCGGGCAAGCGTGAGGTCGTGTGTGGCCATGACCACGGTGAGGCCCGCCGCCACGCGGCCCATGAGCATGTCGAGCATGAGGCGCGTCGAGCGCTCGTCCTGCGCATAGGTGGGCTCATCGAGCAGCAGCACGTCGGCCGCTCCGGCAAGCATCGAGAGCATGGCGAGGCGGCGCTGCTGCCCCTGCGAGATCTCGTAGGGCGAGCGCCCATCAAGGCCGGAGAGGGCAAACTCGTCGAGAAGGGCGGGCACGCGAGCCGCGAGCTCCTCCTCGCTGGCGCCGGGGTTGGCCGCGCGCAGCGTCACGAGCACCTCCTCGGCAACCGTGAGGGCCAAAAACTGCAGACGCGGGTTCTGGAAGACGAGACCCACGCGACCCCTCACCTCGAGCTGGCCACGCGTCTCGCACGCACCGGCGATGGCGTGGAGCAGCGTCGACTTGCCGCTGCCGCATGCGCCCACCAGGGCCACGACGCTGCCGCGGGCCACGTCGAGGCTCACGTCCTTAAGCACCGGGGCGTAGGCACGGCGGCGACCATAGCCGCAGCTCAGGCCATGCGCAAGCACGACGGCACCGCAGCTGGCAACGCCATCGCCGGCGTCATCGCCCGCGCCGCCCCTCTCGTCCAGATCGACGGGCGCGTAGCCCGCCGCCCACGCGTCTCCCGAGAAGAGCCCCGCGGCCGCGAGCTCGCACGCATGGGCGGGCCACTCCCCCGCCGAAAACGAGGCATCGTCGAGGCTGCCCTCCCCGCGCATGAGCACCACGCGCGTGGCAAACGGCAGCCACCACTCCGCGCGGTGGTCAACGACCACAAGCGTTACGCCCATCTCGGCATTAAGACGACGCAGCTCGGCAGAGACCACGGCACACGACGCGGGGTCGAGGTTCGCGAACGGCTCGTCGAGCACGAGCGTGCGGGCCCCGCAGGCAAGCGCGGTGCACAGGGCGAGCTTCTGCTTGAGGCCGCCGGAGAGTCGCCCGATCTTCTCGGCAGCGCGGTCCTCGAGGCCCACGAGGGTCAGCAGCTCATGACAGCGGTCGCGCAGGCTGCCCTCGTAACCCACGTTCTCCAGGGCAAAGAGCACTTCGCGCTCGACCGTGTCCATGCAGAACTGGTTGTCGGGGTTCTGGAACAGGATCGAGACCTCGCGGCTGCGCTCGCGCGCGCCCATCTGGGCCACGTCGCGCCCGCCGGCGAGCACGAGACCCTCCATCTCGCCCGCATAGGTGGGGTAGAGGCCCGCCAGGCACAGGGCCAGGGTCGACTTTCCGCAGCCAGACGCCCCCATCACGAGGACGACCTCCCCCCGACCAACGGTCAGGGAGAGGTCGCTGAACACGAGGCCTGCGCCTTCGCCGTAGCGAAAGGCGAGGCCCCGCGCCTCGAGTGCGGGCGCCGGGACGGCAGCGGCAGTGGCGCCGCAGCCGCTCGCGGCGGCCTGGGCGCTTGCGACGCCCCGATCACCCGCGACGCAGTTGTCGACGCTTGCGCTAGGCACGGTTGCGGCCCAGGGCATAGCCCTTGAGCAGGCCGGTCTTGGCCAGGCCGTCGCCGATGGCCTTGGACAGGAAGCCGCAGAACACGACGGAGCTCACGAGGCGTACCACGAAGAACAGGATGAGCACGGGAATCGAGAGCAGGCCGTAGCCCGAGCGGATGAAGCTCCACACGAAGCTGATGATGGTGCAGAAGACGGCGGCGAGCATCATGTCCTTGGTCTTGAAGCTCTTATAGCGGCCCAGGGCAAAGGCGAGCTCGGCGCCGGCGCCCTGCACGAGGCCGGTCACGATGACCATGGGGCCGTACATGTTGCCAAGCAGTACCTCGATGAGCGCGGCGATGACCTCGGACACGAGGGCCACGCCCGGGCGCTGGATGATGTAGGCGGCAAGCGTCGAGACCATGAACCAGATGCCAAAGACGATCTCGTTGCCCATGGGGCCGATTCCCATCGGCGTGAACGCGGCGACCATCGCGGCGGCGGCGTACACCGCGATGAGGTAGACCACGCCAAAGACGATGCAGAGCATCGCCACGAAGATGATCTCCTGAAGCTTCCAGCCGCCCTTGGCGCTGTCCTTCTCGTTAGCCATTGCTATCCCCTCTCGCCCGGCTCGCGGGCATCGTGTTGGCCCGCACCCCGCGGGCCCGTAACGCTGGTCTTTTGCGTATCCACCGCGGTGCGCGGTGGATACGCGCACGGTTGCACGGCCGCCATGGACGGCGGCACCGCCGCGGTCCTACTCGGCGGACTCGTCCGTCGGGCTGTTGACGTTAATGGTGAAGTGCAGCACGTAGTGGTGGACGCTCTCGGCGTCCTCCATGAGCTGGCAGACGTCCTGCAGGTAGGCAAAGATGTCGCGGATCGATCCCTCGATGCGCGTGGCGTAGTGGATCGTGGTGGGGTTGAGGCCGCGGTTCTCGGCCATGCGCCAGACGGCCGCGATGTCGTCGATGTAGTCGCCCACGCCCATGGGATAGAGGGCGAGCTTGCACAGGGCCGGCTGGGTGGCCGCCTCGATCAGCGCGCGGTTGGGGGCCTCGCCCTCGACGCTCAGGACCGAGTCGCCCGAGACATCGCCGGGGCAGCCCTTGGAGACCTGGCCCTCGAGCGCCATGTGGACGTTCTCGGTCCAGGCACTTGCGAACAGGCCCGCGACGGCATCCATGACGTAGGGCAGCTTGCCGCGGTAGACGGTAGAGAGGGCATCGGACTCGCTCCAAACGGCCGAGGTGTCGACGCGGCCGAGGGCGCCCAGGATGATGTCGACGAAGCTGTCGCACATGGGGTAGAGCGAGAAGCGGCAGCCAGAGATGGGCAGGCTGGTGCCGCGGCCGGCCCAAGGAAGATCGGGGCGGTTGCAGCCCTCGCAGCAGGATTCGTCGGACATGGTTTCCTCTCCCTATGAGTTGCGTTTTCGCAGGTGGCAGGCGCGGGCTCGGTAGAGAGGACGAATCTGCAAGGTGAGACCGGTGGCCAACGGCATAGGCCGTGGCACGAGAAAAGCCGCCGTAAAGCGGAGAGCTTCCCTACGCTGGTCCTAACCAGGTCAGGTTCAAGGGGTTGGAAATCCTCTCAGCTCTTGCGAGCACCCCCAGCTGTGTTGCGCAAGCCTTTGTTCGCGCAACGGCATTGGATTATACGGCGAGCGGTTGCCACGTCAAGTGTCGTTGTTATCGGCAGGGCATTGGGGAAGCCCCTGATTCGAAAAACCCATCAAATAGGTAACCTACGAGGGACTCTTCGAGTAGAGCGACCCTCATGGCGATAAAATCCCAGTTGGCCAATGGGCCGGCAGACGACCTACTTGGCACGCGCGCCGGAGGTTACCTATTTGACGTGTTTTTGGCAGACTGATGCCCCCTCGCAGGCCGGACC
>NZ_CEVYAT010000049.1:0-9698 GCF_982402205.1 Parolsenella sp.
CCCTGGGCACGTCGCTCGTTGATGCGCCGCAGCGCTCCGCCCATCGCAAGCTGCGCCTGCTCGCCCCAACCGCGCGCGAAGGCGTCAAAGAGCCCCGAGCACTCGCCGGGGTAGCTGCGCTCGAGCTCGTCGAAGTAGCGGGGCAGAAAGATCACGGAGCGCGAGCGGTAGAGGTGCCCCGCCCGCAGGGGCGAGAGGTTCTCGTCGCTGTTCTCGCGCACGAAGCTGCAGGTGGTGGAGGCCCCGCCCTCCTCGGGCGCAACCCTCACGTTGGTGGGGCTTATGCCAGACTCGGGCATGCAGATGAGCGTCGACTCGTTGACCAGCGTGGCGCAGGCATAGGGGCAGGGCGTGCGCTCGAGCAGCAGCATGTCGCTCTTGGGCGTGATGGCGTGCTCGAGGACCAGGCAGCTGTCCGAGAGGGGCATAAGCCACGCGCGGCCCGAGCCAACCTCGTTGTCGACGCTGCCCGTGAACGTGGCGCCGCGCTCGTCGAGCGAGAGGCCAAACTGCTCGAACTGCGGGGCGTAGAGCTCGGTGATGTCTGCTGGACAGGCGGCCATGTTGCGAAAACGTCCCCTTCTCTTTCGGATTCGTCTCCCTCTTTGCCTGGCGGGGGAGGGTGCGTTGCCCTCATGATAAGTTCGCGGCGGCTAACTTATCAACCGCGAACGTTAAGGAGAAGGGATGGCAAAGAAGAACAGGGAGCCGGGCGCCGTGGCGCAGCTGCTCGAGTTCTCCGGCAGCCGCCGGCCGCTCACGTACGTGGGCATGGCGCTGTCTGCCGTGGCGCAGCTGCTGAGCTTTGGCCCGTTCGTCTGCATCTGGTTCGTGGCGCGCGACCTCATCGCGGTGGCGCCCAACTGGGACGAGGCGGCGGGCATCGCCGCATATGGCTGGTGGGCCGTGGGCCTTGCCGTGGCCTCGATCGCCGTGTACTTCTGTGCGCTCATGTGCACGCACCTCTCGGCATTTCGCTGCGCCTCGAACATGCGCAAGCAGACCTGCGCGCACCTCATGCGCCTGCCGCTGGGCTACTTCTCGACCCACTCCAGCGGGGAGCTGCGTCGCGTCATCGACGGGTGCGCCTCCTCGACGGAGACGCTGCTTGCCCACATGCTGCCCGATGCCGCGGGCGCGGTGGCGATGGTGGTGGGGATGCTTGCGCTGTTCGCCGTCTTTGACTGGCGTCTGGGGCTGGCGTGCCTTGCCGCCGTCGCCGTCTCGATTGCGTGCCTCGTGCGCATGATGAGCGGCGAGGGCATGGAGTTCATGAAGCAGTACATGGGCGCCCTCACAAAGATGAACGCCACGGGCACCGAGTACGTGCGCGGCATTCCCGTCGTTAAGGTCTTTCAGCAGACGGTCTACTCGTTCAAGGCGTTTCACGACGCCATCTCCGAGTACTCGCGCATGGCGATGAGCTATGCCGGCACCTTCTGCCGCACCCCGCAGGTGGCGCAGCTCACGGTGCTGAACGGCCTCGTGGTCTTCCTCGTGCCGGCAGCCCTGCTGCTGGCGCCGGGCGAGGGCGACTTCGCGCGCTTCCTCGCGAACTTTGCCTTCTACGCGATCTTTTCGGCGGTGGTGCCCACGGCAATGGCGAAGCTGCAGTTTGCCGGCGAAGCCTCTCAGATGAGTGCCGACTCGCTCGCCCGCGTGCGTGCCCTCATGGACGCCGCGGAGCTCCCGCGCGGCGACGCGCCCCAGCACCCGGCAGACAACTCGGTGTCCTTCCGCGACGTGAGCTTTGCCTACGAGGGTGCTGAGAGGCCCGCCCTCGACCATGTGAGCTTCGAGGTGCCTGCCGGCTCCACCGTGGCGCTCGTGGGCCCCTCGGGCGGCGGCAAGTCAACGGCCGCAAGCCTCGTGCCGCGCTTCTGGGACGTGACCTCGGGCTCCGTGGCCGTGGGTGGCGTCGACGTGCGCGATGTCGACGCGCACGAGCTCATGGACCAGGTTGCCTTCGTCTTCCAGGCCAACCGGCTCTTTAGCCGCACGCTCGCCGACAACGTTCGTGCGGCGCGCCCCGATGCCACCGACGAGCAGGTGCTTGCGGCCCTCCACGACGCGCAGTGCGACGACATCGTGGCCAAGCTGCCGCGGGGCATCCACACGATGCTGGGTGCGGGCGGCGCCTACCTCTCGGGTGGCGAGGTGCAGCGCGTGGCCCTGGCTCGCGCCATCCTCAAGGACGCGCCCATCGTGGTGCTCGACGAGGCCACGGCGTTTGCCGACCCCGAGAACGAGGCCCTTATCCAGCGGGCCTTCACGAGGCTGGCCCGGGGCCGCACCACGATCATGATTGCCCACCGGCTCTCGACCGTGGTGGGCGCCGACAAGATCGTGGTGCTCGAGCGCGGGCGCGTTGCCGAGACGGGCACCCACTCCGAGCTTCTTGCGCGGGGTGGCCTCTACGCGCGCATGTGGGCCAACTACGAGCAGGCCGTGAGCTGGAAGATATCGAGCGCAACCGATGCGGTGACCGGCGGCTCAGATGCCGGTCCACGCGCCGAGACGAGCGATGCCGCGGCCGCGGGTGCGCCCGCGATTGCCCGGGAAGGGGGTGAGGCCTAGATGTTCGCCTCATTCAAGGAAAAGTACCTGCTCAGCGACTCCGCCTATGCCGGCATGAAGCGCGGCATCATGTGGACCGCGATCACCAATCTCGTGACCATGGCGGGCATCGGCTTTCTGTTCTACGTGATGGGCGCGTTCGTGGAGCATCTAGTCGACGGCGGCGGGCTGCCCGCGTTGGCGCCGCTCGCGCTGGGCCTCATCGCGTTTATCGCACTGCTCTTTGGGTGCAATTGGATGCAGTACGTCAACACCTATTGCGTCTTCTACGACGAGTGCGGCCAGCAGCGCATCGACATCGCCGAGCGCCTGCGCCGCCTGCCGCTGTCGTTCTTTGGCCAGCGCGACCTGGCCGACCTCACCGAGACGATCATGGGCGACGTCCAGACCATGGAGCACGCCTACAGCCACGTGCTGGGCGAGCTGTGGGGCGCCATCATCTCGACCGCCGTCGTGTTTGTGGGGTCCCTGGCGTTCTGCTGGCAGCTCTCGCTCGCGGCGTTTTGGAGCGTGCCCGTTGCCTTCGCGATGCTGTTTGCGAGTCGAGGGCCGCTGCGTCCCCTCTTCGACGCCAACCGTGCCGAGAAGGTCAAGGTGGCCGAGGGCATCCAGGAGACGCTCGACTGCGTGCGCGAGATTCGCGCCACCAACCAGGAGGAGCGCTACCTCGAGGGGCTCAACGCCCAGATAGACCAGGCCGAACGGGCCTGCACGAGAGGCGAGCTCACGAACGGCCTCGTGGTGAACGGCGCCTACGTGGTGCTGCGTCTGGGGATAGCCACCACGGTGGTGACGGGCGCCTCGCTCGTGGCGTCGGGTGCCATCGACTTCATGACGTTCTTTGCGTTCCTGCTCGTGGTGACGCGCCTCTACGCCCCGTTCGACCAGGCGCTGGCGCTGCTCTCCGAGCTCTTTGCCGCCGAGACGAGCGCGGCACGCATGCGCTCCATCATGGAGGAGCCGCTTGCGACGGGCGCGCACGAGTTCGAGCCGGCGGGACACGACATCGAGTTCTCGCACGTGGCCTTTGGCTATGGGGCGGGCGAGGACGGCCGCGCGGGCGAGCGGGTGCTGCGCGACGTGAGCTTCGTGGCGCTCGAGGGCCAGGTCACGGCCCTGGTGGGGCCGTCCGGCTCGGGCAAGTCGACCGTGAGCCGCCTGGCCGCGCGCTTTTGGGATGCCACGGCGGGCACCGTCACCGTGGGCGGCGTCGACGTCGCGGGCGTCGACCCCGAGGTGCTGCTGCGCGACTTCGCGATCGTGTTCCAGGACGTCTTGCTGTTCGACGACACCGTGATGGGCAACATCCGCCTGGGCAGGCGCGACGCCACCGACGAGGAGGTGCTCGCCGCCGCACGTGCCGCCAACTGCGACGAGTTCGTGAGCCGCATGCCGCAGGGCTACGACACGATGATCGGCGAGAACGGCTCGAAGCTCTCGGGCGGCGAGCGCCAGCGCATCTCGATCGCCCGAGCGCTGCTCAAGGACGCGCCCATCGTGCTGCTTGACGAGGCCACGGCGAGCCTCGACGTCGAGAACGAGACGCAGGTACAGCAGGCCCTCTCGCGTCTGCTCGTGGGCAAGACGGTCATCGTGATTGCCCACCGCATGCGCACGGTCGAGAACGCCGACAAGATCGTGGTGCTGCGCGATGGCGTGGTGGCCGAGCAGGGCGGCCCTGCCGAACTCATGGCCGCGGGCGGAGAGTTTGCCCGCATGGTGGCCCTGCAGCATGAAGGCGACGCCTGGACGCTGGGGGAGTAGGCTCCGGCTGTCAGATTTGCCGTCCCGTGGGGGCGAGGGACACGCGCCTCTCGCCCCCCCTGCGTTTGCGCCACGCCTGCCCTACGCGTTCTTCTCGCCCCTTTTCGTTGCTCACCCATCTTTGCGCGCCGTTTTGCATTGGGAACCCGCATTTACGTGCTGGGAGGTCTTCTGGCACGTAAATGCGGGTGCTTGGTGAATGAATGCGTAAAAGTGGGTGCGCAACGGATGGGGCCCTGCTCGCAATACGTCGGTAACGTGGCTGCACTACAATGGCAGGTCACACCGTACGCAACGTGTGGCGGCTGCCACAGAAATGCGAGGAGCACATGAGCGACGAGACCACGACCACCGACCGCGCCATCATCTCCGTGCTGGGCGCCGACCGATCCGGCATCGTCGCCGCGGTCGCCGGCTTGCTTGCCGAGCAGGACGTCAACATCCTCGACATCTCGCAGACGATCCTGCAGGGCATGTTCACGATGACGACCCTCGTCGACCTGGGTGGCGCCGACTTCGCCACCATCCACGACGGCCTTGCCGCCCTCTCCGAGAAGCTCGGCGTCCAGATTACGATCCAGCGCGAGGACGTCTTCAAGTTCATGTATCGCCTGTAGGCCGCCATGGCAACGTTTCCCCAGCGTCCGCGCGCCACGCCCTCCGAGCGCATCCGCTCGCACGTGGTGCGTCGCATCCTCACCAACAAGGACACCTCGGCACTGCTCCACGCCACCGACGTGACGCCCATGCCCTCGAGCGTCGAGGGACTGGGCCGCCCGGCCGAGAGCGTGGGCCTCTACGAGGGCTTTGCCTCTGTCGACAAGGTGCCCGAGCAGCTGTATCGCGAGTATGACGTCAAGCGCGGCCTGCGCAACGCCGACGGCTCGGGCGTGCTCGTGGGCCTCACCACGGTCTCCAACGTCCATGGCTACAACAAGGTCGACGGCAAGGTCATTCCCGACGAGGGCGACCTCGTGATGCGCGGCTACCATCTCGACGACCTCGTGGGGCAGACCCACGGCGCCGGCCGCTTTGGCTACGAGGAGATGGCCTACCTGCTCATTTCGGGCCGCCTGCCCAACGCCGCCGAGCTCGCGGACTTCAAGGCCCGCATCGACTCGCGGCGCGAGCTGCCCACCGGCTACCTGAGCCTGTTCCCGCGCACCACCGAGTCGAGCTCGATCATGAACGTCATGGCCCGCTCGACGCTGCTGCTCTACGCCTTCGACGAGAATCCCGACGACACCTCGCCGCAGCACGAGGTCGATGTGTCACTGTCGCTGCTCGCGCGCCTGCCGCGCATCGCGGCCATCGCGCACGCGGCGTCGGTCGCCGCCCGCGACGGCTCGCAGCTGCTTGTGCCGCCCGTGCGCCAGGGCCACTCGATGGCCGAGACGGTGCTCGACGTGTTGCGTGGCGACGAGGGCTTTACCCGCGACGAGGCCATGATGCTCGACGTCATGCTCATGCTCCATGCCGAGCACGGCGGCGGCAACAACTCGACCTTCACCTGCCGCGTGCTCTCGAGCTCGGGCACCGACGCCTATTCCACCTACGCCGCGGCGATGGGTTCGCTCAAGGGTCCCAAGCACGGCGGCGCCAACGCCAAGGTGGGCGCGATGATCGAAGACGTTGCCTCCCACGTCGAGCGCTGGGACAACGACGACGAGCTAGCGAGCTATCTCGAACGCATCGCTGTGGGCCAGGCCTTTGACAACACGGGGCTCGTCTATGGCATGGGCCACGCCGTCTACACCAAGAGCGACCCGCGCGCCCGCGTGGTCAAGCGCTACGCCCGCAAGCTCGCCGCCCTCAAGGGCTGCGAGGACAAGCTCGCGCTCATCGAGGGCATCGAGCGGCTGTCGCCCGACATCATCCGCGCGGCGCGCGGCACCAACAAGCCCATCTGCGCAAACATCGACCTGTACACGGGCTTCGTGTACTCGATGCTGGGTATCCCGGCCGACCTCTACACACCCATCTTCGCGATGGCGCGTCTTGCGGGCTGGACGGCGCACCGCATGGAGGAACTCTACGGCAGCGGGCGCATCATCCGCCCGGCCTACAACTCCGTGATCGAGCTGCGCGACTACGTGCCCATCGACCAGCGCGGGTAGGCTCGCCATTGGAGCGTGCTAATCAGGTTTTTCGTGCTTGTTGTAGGCGCTGACGGGATAGTTGGATATCTGGCTTGATAAATCCGCTGGTAAATTGTCCGTTGCCAGAGCGCTTGGTGGCCGGCATACCGATTTAGCAAGAAAAAGTTGATCAGCCTAGCAAATAAGGCGCCCCGGCGGTTGCTAAAACCGCCGGGGCGCCTTGCGCTCGCTATGAGATGGGCGCGCGGGCTACTCCTTGCGGCCCTCGCTCTCGCCGTCCTCGTCGATCACGATGGGGTGGAACACCGCCGTGTCGCCGCCGATGACGGAGTCCTCGACGTGCCTGGCCTCGTCGTCGTGGGCCTTGCGCACCGCGGCATCGAACAGGTCGATGTCCTCGTCGCTGGCGGTGTCGGCAGAGGCGCCGCTCTCGTGGGCCAGGTAGGTGGCGTGCGCTTCGTCGACCGCGGCGCGCACGTGGCGCATGGCCTCGGGCAGCTCGACGTATTGCAGCACGTGCTGGCGCTTGGAGCGGGCAAACAGCGGCACGTACTCGAACACAACGTTGGAGTTCTCGAGGCCGTACCAGTGCGAGGGCGAGCCGCAGACCCTGCGGATGACGTACTTGGCCAGGATGATGTTGCGGTCGAACGCCGAGATGTCGGCCGAACTCGAGGGCACCTTGCGAATGAGACAGAAGCGGAAGTCACCCACCTCGCTCTTCTTCTTGTAGATCGAGTACTTGTGGTGCTGCGGCTCGATCATGTGGTCCTCGACGAGCTTCTCCACGATTTGGTAGAGGTACTCGTTGACGCGCTGGTTCACGCGGAAGCCCAGACGAATCTGCACCTTGAACAGGTAGTTTGTGCCAAAGGTGTTGATCGAGAATTCGTGGGTGTTGGGCTCGTCGGTCACCTGGATGTTGAGGAAGAAGTACGCGCGGGCGCGCTTGGGCCTCTTGTCGAGAATCGAGTAGAGGATGTCGCGGTCGAGCATGTCGGGTGACGAGTCGTTGGTGAGGAAGACCAGGTTGTCGGCCAGATAGGGGATCTCGTCGTCGGTGCGCAGCTCGCTGATCTGGTCAAGGTATTCGCTCACCGGCAGGTAGACGCTCTGCGTGCGCTCGATGGCGGTGCCGCGCCTCCAGATGTACATGATGGCAAAGATGAGAGCCGCAAGAATCACGGTGACGTAGCCGCCGTGCATGAACTTGGTGAGGCTCGAGACAAAGAACGCAAGCTCAATGGCCACGAAGAACGCGAGGAACGGGATGGCCAGCGCCTTGTGGCGCTTGACGCGCGAGAGGTACGTGAACAGCAGCAGCGTGGTCATGAGCATCGTGACCGTGATGGCCAGGCCGTAGGCCGCCTCCATGTGAGACGAGCTCTGGAAGAAGAGCACCACGCCGATGCAGCTCACCCACATGATGTTGTTGACCAGCGGGATGTAGATCTGGCCCTTGGTCTCGGACGGGTAGGCGATGCGCATGTGCGGCATGAGGTTGAGGCGGATCGCCTCGGAGATGATGGAGTAGGAGCCCGTGATGAGCGCCTGGGAGGCGATGATGGCGGCGAACGTCGACAGCACGACGGCGAAGACGCGCACGGCCTCGGGCAGCATCTGGAAGAACGGGTTGAGCTCGGGGGTGGCGGCGAGCGCGGCGTTGCCGTTGTTCGCGAGGATCCAGGCGCCCTGGCCCAGGTAGTTGAGAATGAGGCAGGCCTTCACGAATGGCCAGGAGGCGTAGATGTTGGCCTTGCCCACGTGGCCCATGTCCGAGTAGAGGGCCTCGGCGCCGGTGGTGCACAGGAACACGTTGCCCAGCACCATGAGGCCGGCGTGGTTGAGGTTGCCGTTGAACAGGAACATGATGCCGCGCAGCGGGTTGAGCGCACGGAAAACGTTGAGGTCGGCGCCCACGTTGACGAGGCCCGTGATGCCCAGGTAGAGGAACCACACGGTCATGATGGGGCCGAACGCCTTGCCGATCGTGGAGGTGCCGGCGCGCTGCATGGCGAACAGCGCGCACAGGATGACGATGGTGATGAGCACCACGATGCCCTGGTTGTCGCCGATGAGCGCGTGGAAGAAGTCGATCGTGCGCAGACCCTCGATGGCCGTGGTGACCGTGACGGCCGGCGTGAGGATGCCGTCTGCGAGCAGCGCGGCGCCGCCGATCATCGCCGGGATGATGAGCCACTTGCCGCAGCGCTTCACGAGGCTGTACAGGGCGAAGATGCCGCCCTCGTTGTGGTTGTCGGCCTTCATGGCCACGAGGACGTACTTGACCGTGGTGATGAGCGTCATCGTCCAGATGATGAGCGACAGCGCGCCGATGACGACGTCCTGGCTCATCGTGGTGAGGCCACCGTTGCCGCTCATGATGGCCTTGAGCGTGTACATCGGGCTCGTGCCGATGTCTCCGTACACCACGCCGAGCGTGACGAGGATCATTGCGGCGGATAGCGGAATGCCGCCCTTGGGAGAGCGCTTCTTAGAAGCGGTCCTCTCTGCCGTTTGGGAAACTCCCATGTTCGTGTCTCTCCTTGAGACGGGGGCTTGCGCCCCGTGCCTGTGGAACCGGGTGGACCCGGGCTTGCCTCGCGTGGCGGGGCGTTCACTCCATTCTGAACGAGCGCCCGCGCGCATGTAAAGGCTGCTTGGGCCTGACTGAAAGCCAAGTCCAGGCAGCCTCAATTAGCATTATCGCGCCTACCGTGTGTGAAGTGGGCGTCGGTGGCGTGTACGCGTTGCGTTTGCCCTGCTACCGGTTGGTTCTGCCGCCTTCGGTGGAACCGTCGTTGCGGCCGCGGTGGCCGCCGCCAAACTGCGACGGGCGCGGGCCGTTGCCCTGAAGGCGCGGCCTGCCGGCGCCGCCGTGCTGCGAGGGCCTGGGGCCGTTGCCCATGAGCGGGCGCATGGGACCCTGCGAGCGCGCGGTGTGTGGGCGCGGGCCGTCCGGCCGTGCCGCGTCGTAGCGCGGGCGGTCGCCTCGGGCGTCGCGCGAGCCGGCGCCGTAGGGGCGAGCCGAGCCGCGGGAGTCATGCGGGCCTGCGCCGTGGTTGCGCTCCTCGCGTCGGTCGGAGCCGTAGGGGCGGCTGGCGTTGCGGCTGCGGTCCTCGCGGCGGTCGGAGCCGTAGGGTCGGTCGCCACGTAGGCCATGCGGGCCGCGCTGACCCGCGTCGTGGTCGTCTCGCCTGCCCGCGCCGTAGCGGGGGCGTCCGCCTTGCGAGCCGTAGGCGCGCTCTAACGGGTGAA
>NZ_CEVYAT010000050.1:0-9629 GCF_982402205.1 Parolsenella sp.
CGGCGCTTGTTGCGGCTGCCCATACAGCCAAGGTAGCAGGGGTTATGGCGCACGGCCTGGGCCACGACCTGCTCGTCTGCCACATGCCCGTGGGTCATCACGATCACGTAGTCGCGCGGGGTAAGCTCGATTCCTTCGTCGATGTTGGCAAAGTCGCCGAGAATGACGCGGCTCGCGGCCGGGAAGTTCTCGGGCTTGGCAACGTCGGGACGGTCGTCGAACACCGTGACCTCGAAGTCAATCGCGGCAAGCGCGGGCACCAGTGCGCGGCCCACGTGTCCACCGCCAAAGATCACGGCGCGCTCGGCCGCCGCGACCGTCTCGACAAAGACGTCGCCCTCGAGGTGGGGCTCGCCGGCGTGGGTCGGCACGTCGTCAGGCTCGTAGGTGGCCACGGGCTCGGGAGCGCTCCAGTCAACGAGCAGCCGGCCCGTGCGCCCGGCGTCGGCGGCGTCGAGCGCGGCGGTGAGCGCCACGAGGTCTGCCTGGCTCAGGGCACGAACACCCAGGTCCTGGGCCCCGCCACAGGCGATGTCGACGATGCCGCGCTCCATCGTGACGCGGCGCGGGCGGCCGTCGAGCAAGCACTCGCGCGACATCTCCTGGCAGCGCAGCTCGGGCGTGCCGCCGCCCACGGTGCCCAGCAGGGTGCCGTCCTCGAGCGTGAGCATACGGGCGCCGGCGTGGCGCGCGGCCGAGCCACGCGTGGCGAGCACGACGCACTCGACCACCTTGCGGTCGGCCTCGAGCTCCCCGGCAGCGGCGCGCAGCAGCGAAAATCCCTCCATGGCTAGCCTTCCAGACGCGACGTGAAGTGGCAGATGGCCTCGAGCACGCCGCCGCCAACGGCGCGTGCCTTGTCCGAGGCGGTGAAGCAGTGGGCGCGCTCGCAGCGCGGGTCGATGTCGCCGGACTTCATGCCGGCCGTGACCTCGACGCCCTCCTGGAGCAGGCCGCGCAGCACGCCGTCGATGGTGCAGGTCATGGGCACGCCGGCAACCGTCGCGGCCACCTGGCCCGCGCGCACGACGTCGCCAATCTGCAGTACCGGCTCAAAGACGCCGTCGACCGGGGCGCGCAGCACGCGGTCGGCGGAGTGGCCGGCGATGACGCCGGGGATGCCGGTGTTGGGCGCGGCCGGGCCGTCGAGAATGACCTGGCCCAGGTAGTGGCCACGCTTGGTCTCGACCACGGCGTGGCAGTCCCTACCTGCGGTAAAGCCAGGACCCACGCCAATGACGACGGGCGCCATGTCGCGCGTGGTGCCCAGGTTCTTCTTGGCGAGGATGGCGTCGACGAGCACCGCGGGCTTGAGCTCGGCGGCGCTGGCGCCTGACGGGTCGACGACCACGGCGACGTCGCCGTTCACAACGATGGTGCGAGCCTCGGCCAGGTTGTGGGCAAGGCGGGCGCGGATGCCCTCGACCTCGCACGTTCCCAGGCGGATGGCCTCGGAGAAGCAGACGGTCCTACGGATGGAGGTGGGGATGGCGAGGTCGCACATGACAACCTTGCAGCCGGCGCGGTGCAGGCGAATGGCGATGCCGGTGGCGATGTCGCCCGCTCCTCGAATCTCAACGAGCATGGTCTCTCACGTCCCTTTCGTGCGTCACAATGGTGGTGCGAGACGGGCGCGGTATGTCTGCGAGGACAACGTGCTACCCGCCAATACTCACTATAGGTTAGGTTGCCTGATGAATTGTCTTGACGCCCTTGGGTTTTCCGCGAGCGTGATGGCCGAGAAGAGCGGCGCGCGCGTGCTTGGCGACGCGCAGGTCGAGAAGGGCGCGGCGCCTGTGCTGGCCGCGATTGGCGGCGGCGGCAAGACGACCCTCTTGCGCGCGCTGGCAGACGAGCTGCGCGAGCAGGGCGCGCGCGTGGTGCTCGCGACCACGACCCACTTCATGCCCTTTGATGGAGTCGAGACCGTGAGCTCGGGCGATATGGGCGAGCTGGCTCGCGTGCTCGAGCGAGACGGCATGGCGTGCGTGGCGGCTCCGGCGGCCGGGCGCGCAGGCGCGGCGGGCAAGCTTGGCCCCTCCCCCATTGCGCTCGACGATCTACGGCTTCTTGCGGATGCCGCGCTCGTCGAGGCCGACGGCTCCAAGCGCCTGCCGCTCAAGCTGCATGCGAAGCACGAGCCCGTGGTTCCCGCAGGTAGTGCGAGCGTTGTCTACGTGCTGGGGGCAAGCGGGTTTGGCCAGCCGCTTGCGCGGGCGTGCCACCGCGCGGAGCTCGCGAGCGAGCGACTGGGGATTGGCGGCAGGGAGCCCGCGACGCCCGAGCTCGTGGCGCATCTGCTTGCTGACGAGATAGCTCGCGGCATCGTGACGCCCACGCATGTGATCGTGAACCAGGTGGAAGACGAGGCCGCGCGCGAGCAGCCGCAAGCGTTCACAGCCGAGCTGCAGCGCCTCGGCGTGGCGCTCCCCGTCCTCGCAGGATCGATCCGCGAGCATGAGCTGGAGCGAGTAGCGGCGCCGCTCGACAAGTAAATGCGATTTCTTGAAGCTAATTCCAAGAATGACGGGGCTGCTTACAAGCCACGCCAGTTACCTGCAGTTTTGCTCCAGCCTCACGCGAGGCTATTCGCACATCGCTAACCTGGCTTCAAGAAATCGAAACGACTGCCAACTCGCGAGAGCGGTGGCGCAGTTCCCCGGCGCGCCTGCATCGGGCCAACTAACGAAAAACCGCAGCAAGTGAGTACCCTCCCGTGACTTTGGCGAGTAGCCGGCCAATCAGGCCTCGTTCAACAGCGGTTTTGCCGTCAGAAAACGAGCCCTACTTGGCAAATCACGGAATAGGCTACTCACTTCGCGTAGCTATTTGGCGTCACCCATTACACGTCAGACGCTCAGAGCCCACCTCTACGGCTCCACATGCTCCAGCAGGTATTCCCTCATATAAGGGATGGCAAAACTGACCCTGCCATACCCTGCGCCCACGATGAAGCCAGCGTCAATCAGACGCTTGCGATACGAGCCGACGGACGAAGGCGAGGATTCCGCGCTGTCAAAGTTCCGGAGCGCAGCAGCAACACCCTTCCGGAACCTTCTCACAACGCTCCCAACCAGAATGTTTAACAAGTTGAACAAGCTTTAACAGCTTTAACAGAGACGTCCGCAACTGCAGGGCATTAAATTGATCAACGAGTAGTTGGCCCACGCGCGCCGGCGGCGAAGCGGCAGCCGCGCCAGGACATCGACCGAGCGCTTGGCTGCAAGATAGGCCAGGCCACAGAGATACCTCGGCCGCAGCACCCATTAGACCGCAACGGCGCAAGGCGCCGGGCTCTCCTTTAGATACTCGTCGACTGAGCAACGATCTCCGGCTTCGTTGTAGACATATCCGCAGGCATTCGGCTCGAGTAACGAAAACAGCGAGCCGCACTCCGGCACGCTCTCAAGGTTGGACCAATAGAACCTCCCGATACAAAGAGATGCTCATGGTGGGCAACACGATTGCGGACCCTGTTAATTCCAGCAATTTGGGCGTTGATTTCGCTGCGAGGTGATCCCTTTGGCCAAGCCTTGTGAACGGACGGAATCCATAAGTCGCGCTCATGGCTCCGGTCGGTCATATGAGCCCAGAACCCAAGCGTAAGATTTGAAATGACATCATCGGCGGTTACGCTCTCTCGAAGCCCATCCTTCAGATGGTCGATTATGTTTCGGTTCAATCGATTGGCGTCGTTAACTAGGCCCCTCTTGTTCGTCCTGAGAATTGGCTGCCTCACTGGAGACGAATCATCAAACAGCCAGTGATCCAGCCCATGCCACGTCGAGGATATTGCTCCGTCATAGGCATTTCTAAGGGCAATTTCAAAGAACGAGACGTCTCTCAAGACGGCTTGGGCGAGGCCAATGTTCCAGAGATAGAGCTCGAACGCCAGGGCATCATCGCCACTTGCGGTTTCAAGGTACTTTCCATATCTAGGTGCAGAGAGCCAGGCTTCCATATGCTCTCGCTCAATCCGTGGAGTTTCCAGCATAGACGCCCTATCGAAAAAAAATTGAGCCCCGGCGACTTGAATCAGCGGTCGTCCCGGGGCTAACTGAATTGATGCTAGCACGCGAGGCAGAGCCGGACCAACACAACATTTGTTGCTCAACGAATTCCCGAGAAGGTAGGCTTATCTATCAGGTGGGATATCGCGCAGCACGCAGGAGCAGATGACGAGAAAGGTGCACAGTGCGCATCCCGCAAGGCGTCAGACGAAGCTGATCCGCAGCTTTCGTCCAAGCCCGCGGGCGATCTTCTCAAGCGTCTCGACCGAGGGGTTGCCGTTTCCATTCTCGAGCCTGCAGAGGTTCGACTGCTTGAGACCGCTACGCTCGGCAAGCTCCTTTTGGCTCAGCCCCTCCGCCAGGCGTGCTTCCACGATGCAACGCGCCACCTCGCGCTCGGATGCTTGGTCATCCCACTCCCTCTTGAAATCGGAGTTCTCGAGCTCTCGCGCAAGATGCTCCCTGAGGTCACTCATTTCTTCTCACCCAATCGTCCCTTAAGCGAATTGCTCGGTCTATCTCACCGTGCGGCGTCCTTTGAGTCTTCTTGACGAAGCCGCTTGTGACGCGCGTTCTGGGGCACCGTAGTAGCCTTCAGTAATTATCATATATGATAATTACACTGGCTGGGCAATATGGGAACCTGCATGGAGAATGGATTCGTAAACCACGCTAATTACGCGTGGACGCAAGTTTACAATCACGAACAGCAAGCTCAAGGGGGCCTCTAGCGCTCGCTATGGCTAAATCCAAATGTGGGCAGCTGAGAAGCAGCAGACGATTGAGGAGCATGACCTCGGAGACATCGAGTCTCATATATATGGGCAAGGTCATCAGGTTAGAAAAGAATGCGGCATAAGTGCTGCTTAGAGGCATATAGGCGATGTCAAAATCATAGGAGTCATCATCTGGCCCCGTAACGAATAGCGGCATCGAGGTTGTAACGAACCTCATACCGACGGACGCCTTGAGAACCGTAAGCCGCTTTTGTGCAAGTGCCCTGCAAATCTTGGTGCGAGGCACCGCCTCATCGTTTGAAAACAAGAGCGCCGACTGAGCGGCCAGCTTCATAAGAGCGGAGTAATCACCTCGCCAGTCACTTTCCTCGAGCACCGCAAGTTCGGTCGCGTTGAATTGGTTGCTGTTCTTGAATTTGAGCGCGAACTCCGACACATCCTCCAAATCAGCGCGCATAACCTCCGGATGACGCACGATGAAATTCACAGCAAGTGAGCAAATCGCCAACCTACCGGCGTCAAACCGACCGCTTCCAAACTCCTCTTTGGCCACGCAATCAAGGAGCTGGACGTACGCCGCTGCAAGTTCGTCCTCCATCTTTGAGAGTTTCTTCTCAATGAAGTTTGGAAGATAGAATCTATCTGAATCCGAGCTGTCCTCAGCGGTGTATTCAACTTCATAGAGGTCGCGTTCGGCACAAACGCCTTCAGTCCCGGTGGCAAAGAACCGATCTCCCTCGACACGATATACCTGCAGCTGCCCAGCCGAATCGGCAAAATACCGTAGGTAGAACTGTGGTATCCAATGCTGTTTACGCGTCTTGTTTCCCAATAACTGAGACATATCTACAGCCTTACCACGTCATGTATGATGGCTAGGACTCTTCCCACTTCTTATAGTTCTCGGCCTGCTCCATGACCTTGTCGAAGACTTCCTCGTTCCACTCGGGCGGGTAGCCGTTCTTGTACAGCAACACGGTCAAGTCCATATTCAGCTGGCTCTTGATGTCGTCACGCGTTGCCCAGTCTGCATACTGGGCCTTGTCATCAACAAGCTCCTTGATGGACCGCGCAAGAACCAGGCACTTTTCGTCCGCGAACTCAAACTCGTTATCGTCACGGACCTTAACCAGGATGTCGTAGAATGCCTTCTCCTCGAGCGTTATGCCCATTCCCTTAAACGAATCCTTGTCCTGCTTAATGTCGCGGAGAATATCGAGAAGCTCATCGGACAGCCTGTCAACGAAATCCGAGACGACCTCACTCGTAAACCGAGCTCCGTCGCGAGAGTTGTACTCAGTCACCACCTTTTGCAAGCGCTCATCAAAGTCAAGCGACCTAACCTTGTTTGTACGGCCATAGCTGCGGATAGCCTTACGGACAAGTTTGAGCAGCGCGTTAAACTTGGTGATGGGCAGCTTCACCTTGTCAAGCTCACGCAGAAACTCCTCGCTGTACAGGTCCTCCGGGTCCTGGGCATCCAGGATGCTCTCGACACCCGAACAGCTCAGGGCATCCTTCACCATTCTTTCCACGGTGGCATTCATCACATCTGCGTCGGGGGCGTCACCGATGGTCTGCTTGTAGATGATGGAACGCACGGCCAAGTAGAACTGGGCCATGGCGTCTTCGCGGTCAGAAAGCTCTCCCGAGGGGGCGCAGATGGAATAGGCCTGCTTAAGAACGCGAGCAAGCCCCATATAGCGGTCCTGGAGTTCTTTGCCGCTCTGCACAAACTCAACGGCGTCGTTCAGACACCTCAGACGCTCAAGCGGCGTTCCCTCAAAATAGAGAGGATAGTCAAAGCCCGTCATAAGGTCTTCGAGCATGGCGAGGTGATTGCGGAAGATGCCAAGCGTAACCTCCAGCTCGTCGATGGCTCCGCCGTCATCATCGCCGTAGTCCTTGATGGCCTCCATCATCTTCTCTCTGATGCCAAAGTAATCGACCACGAGACCCATGTCCTTGCCCTCATAGACACGGTTCACGCGACTGATCGTCTGCACCAAAGTGTGCTTCTGCAGCGGCTTGTCGACGTACATCACGGCAAGCGACGGTACATCAAAGCCGGTAATCCACATGTCAACGACGATAGCGACCCTGAAGTTCGAGTCATCGTTCTTGAACTGGTGGTCGAGTTGCGTCCTCCACTCCTTGCTACCGCACAGTTCGTACAGCTCATCAGGATCATCCTTGCCGCGCGTGGCGACGATGTTCATCTTGGCCATGGGCTCAAGATCTTCGAGCTGCTCTTGCGTCAGCTCGTCCTCGTTCTCGGCCTTGCGGGCCACACCCCAATCGGGTCTGATCGCAAGAATCGCCTTGTAGAGGTCATAGGCGTGCATACGGTCGGAACACACGACCATAGCCTTTTGGACCACATTGGGCTTCTGCTCGCAAAGAGCCTCATAGTGCTTGACCAAGTCGGCAGCAAGCTTCTCCAGGCGATCCGGGTCACGAAGGATAATGCTCATGGAGCTCATGGCTCGCATGCTCTCTTCGATCTGCTCCGAGTTCGAACCCTCCTCGGCACACCTGTCGTAGTACTCCTGAATCTTCCTGGCCTGGGCGCCGTCCAGCAAGACACGGGCGAGCCTCGGTTCGTAGGCAATGGACACCGTAATGCCGTCATCACGCGATTGGCGCATCGTGTAGCGGTCAACGAGAGCTCCGAACACGGCGTACGTAGCGTCGATGGGCGTACCGGAGAACCCCGCATAGGTTGCATTGGGAAACGCATCACGCAGGTACTTGGCAAAGCCATACCGGGTGAACGCGCCCTTTTCGTTCATGATCAGCTTGCTGCCTACGCCAGTCTGGGTGCGGTGCGCCTCGTCAGACATGCACACGATGTTCGAACGGTCGGAGAGCAGGCCAGTTGATTCGCAGAACTTCTGAATAGTCGTGATGTAGACGCCGCCACTGGCGCGGTTGCGTAGCGTATCGCCGAGGTCCTCGCGCGTCTCGATGCTGCGGACATCCTCCTCGTGGAGATAGCGCTTGGCAACGACGAATTTCTCCGCAGTCTGAGAATCCAGGTCTTCACGGTCGACAATCACAACAACGGTGGGGTTTCCAAGCTCCTTGGTACGGCGTAGCTTCATCAAGCGAGCAAGGAAGAGCATTACATAGGTCTTGCCACAGCCCGTGGCGCCAAAATAGGTGCCACCCTTGCCGTCCCCATTGGGCCTTAGGTGCGCCACGATGCTGTCGAGCATCTTGTTGGCCGCAAAGAACTGCGGGTAGCGGCAGACGATCTCGCCGCCTCCAGAAGTCTCGTCAGGAAAGAACACAAAGTCGCGCACGATGGCAAGGAACCTGTCCTTGGCAAAGACGCCTTCAATCATGGTGAAGAGCGAGCTGATGCCATTAGCAACGGTATCCTCGTCGTTCGCTTTGTTCCACGAGTAGAAGTACTCATAGGGCGTAAAGCACGTCCCCAACTTGTTGTTGGCGCCATCGCTGATAACGGCAAGACAACAGTACTTCAAAAGCGCGGGGATGCCACGGGCGTAACGCGTGGTAATCTGTACCCACGCGTCATGGATGTCCTTGCTCTCCTCGATGGCCGTCTTGAACTCAAGAATGCAGAGCGGAATGCCATTCACAAAAACGAGCAGATCTGGCCTGCGAGTCTCGATGTTGGATACCGTGTACTGGTTGACGACCTTCATCTCGTTTGCTTCGGCGTTGTCGAAGTCGATGTAGTCGATATGCACGGCAGGCAAAGACGGGTCCTCGCGCACCAGGTCAAAGCCTTCGTTGATTGCCCAAAAGGTCTCGCGGCAGCCGTCGTACAGGGGCCAGCTGGGGAGGTAGACAAGGCGGTTCACGCATGCCTGCAGCTCCGTCTCGGTGAGGTTCGCATTGGCGTAGCGACGGCGGAGGAAGGACCTGAGGTCATCCTTGAGGAGCACGCTGTCATGGCGGCGCTTCAGCTTCTCGCCGTCGACATAGTCATAGCCCTGCTGCTCAAAGAGCTCGATGATGGCGTGCTCGAGCTCGTCCTCGGTGAACTTGCCGCAGTCGTACTTGTAATCCTCGCCCATGGTTACCGTCCTAGCTTACTCGCGCCTCGTCGATAGAGCCCTTGATGAGGATGGGACAAATTTCCTTGAGCTGCGTCTTTAGTCGCTCGTTGATCTCGCTACGTTGACGATAGACCTTGTAGATGTCAGCGATTGCACGCTGCGTCTTGATATCCGGGATGGGTATCTCAACGTCTTGCAAGTCCACCCAGCTAAATGTCTCCCTCGCGCTGCCCCATGAGTGGAAACGTGCGTAGCGGTCGAACTCGCCACGGGAAAAAAAGAGCATGAGATACTCCGGCAGGAGCTTCTCTTCGACGCAGCCGAATACAACGTAGGTCGCAGAAACAAGATAGGTGTCATGCGACTCATTTAGAGCAATCGTTATCTTGTCGCTATTCCGCGAGGTGACCGTAACGAAGGACAGCTGGCACGGTTCAACCGTCTTATAACCAGACAGATTGACGCCATCCATCTTCGCCTTGGTCGGAATGAACTTCTTCAGAACCGAAATACCGCGCACGCTACCTAGTCCAAAGCTACCGCCATTCCGCGTGTCGGACTCAATAACATACGGAGCAATTCGTTCATGCTTACACTCGCGCATCAGCTTTTCGATGTAGCCATCACACGTTAGTTTGAGATCTTCCAGGCCGCGCTCATAGCTTCGCTGGTTCTCGAGCATCGCCTCGTAGACGGCAACGTACTTACGCTGCACCTCGATTGGCGGCAAGAGAATATCTATGTCGCAAAAGACGCCCCAATCAAGATTTGCGCGAACACTTCCGTCACTCAAAAACCAACCAAGGCGATCCTTTTCATTTGAATTGAAGAGCATAAATAGGTATTCGGGC
>NZ_CEVYAT010000051.1:0-9566 GCF_982402205.1 Parolsenella sp.
ATCCTGTCCGGCGACCACCTGTACCGCATGGACTACAGCAAGATGATCGAGAGCCACGTCGCTAACAACGCCGACCTCACGATCTCGGTCATGCCGGTCGACTGGGCCGAGGCCTCGCGCTTTGGCATCATCACCAAGAACGATGACGACTCGGTGGCCAAGTTTACCGAGAAGCCCAACAAGCCCGACTCTAACCTCGCCAGCATGGGCATCTACGTCTTCAGCAGCGCCGTGCTCATCAAGGCGCTCAAGGAGGACGCGCTCGACGCGCAGTCCGAGCACGACTTTGGCAAGAACATCATCCCCAAGCTCCTGGCCGACCAGGCGCGTATCTTCTGCTACGAGTTCCACGGCTTCTGGCGCGACGTCGGCACCATCTCGAGCTACCACGAGACCTCGATGGACCTGCTCGGTCCCAACCCCGAGTTCGACCTGTTTGGCAAGGAATTCCCGTTCATGACCAACGCCCCGGTGCGCCCGCCGCACTACGTGGGCCCCGACGCCGTGATCGAGGACGCCATCGTCGCCAACGGCTGCCGCGTTGAGGGCACGGTGCGCCACTCGGTGCTCTCGACCGACGCGGTCGTGGGCCCGCGCGCCGTCGTCGAGGACTCGGTGCTGTTCCCGGGTGCCGTCGTGAAGGAGGGAGCGCACGTTGCGCGCGCCATCCTGGGCGAGCACGCGGTGGTCGAGGCCGACGTCGAGCTCGGCAGTGTTGACGTCACGAAGGACACGGCAGTCATCGGCGACGAGGTCGTCGTTGGGAAGGGGGAGGAGTAGGCCATGGAGACTGCGGTCGGACTCATCACCACTAACTATTCCGTCAAGCACCCCAGCGCGCTCACGAAGTCGCGCCCGGCGGCATCCGTGCCGTTCCTGGGCCGCTACCGCTTCGTCGACTTCGCGCTCTCGAACATGGTGAACGCCGGCATCAACACCGTGGGCGTCATCATGCCGTTCAACTACCGCTCGATCGTCGACCACCTCTACACCGGTAAGGACTGGGGCCTCGACCGCAAGAAGGGCGGCATGTTCCTCATGCCGGGCTCCGCGTTCGGCACGAGCCGCAAGGGCCCGCGCTTCCTGCTGCGCGACCTCATCTCCAACCGCGTGTTCCTCGAGAGGGACACGGCCACCAACGTGGTGGTCTCGGCGGCCAACATCATCTACAACTACGACTACCGCGACCTCATTCGCGCGCACAACGAGTCTGGCGCAGACATCACGCTGCTCACCAAGACCTACCGCTGCGAGGCCGAGGACGTCTCGAGCGTCTACACCGAGGACGGCTGCGTGCGCGGCTTCACCTACGGCACCCGCTATGGTGACGAGGGCTTCCTCGACTGCTTCGTGATTCGCCGCGAGAAGCTCCTCGAGCTCATCGACCGCTACTCCAACGTCGACTACCTCGACCTGTTCGAGGCCCTCGAGCCCGACCTGCCGCAGATGGACATCCGCGCCCACCGCGTCGACATCTACACCGGCACGGTCTTCGACGCACGCATGTACTACAAGCGCAGCCGCGAGATGCTCGACCCGGCCATCATCGACCAACTGTTCCCGCCCGAGCGCACGATCAAGACCAAGGCGCACGACAACCCGCCCGCCAAGTACGAGGCCGGCTCGCACGTCACCAACAGCATCGTGAGCGGTGGCTGCCACATCATGGGCACCGTTGCCGACTCGATTCTGTCGCGCAACGTCGTCGTCGAGCCGGGTGCCACGGTGCGCGGCTGCGTCATCATGAACGACTGCGTCATCGGCCGCGGCGCGCGCATTGAGAACGCCATCATCGACCGCGACAATAACATCTCCGCCGGCACCGAGCTGCGCGGCACGCCCGACAACGTCCTGGTGAAGGAAAAGGGAGGCGATCGCTAGTGGCCGGCCGCACCCGCCGCAAGCTTCGCATCCTGTACTGCGCCTCCGAAGCCGCCCCGTTCGTGAAGACCGGTGGCCTCGGCGACGTGGCCGGCTCGCTGCCGCGTGAGCTGCGTCGTTGCGGCGCCAAGGTGGCCGTGATGATGCCCAAGTACAAGAAGATCGACAAGAAGTGGCGCGATGCCATGCGCCACGTGGGCGACTTCTACATGAATCTCGGCTGGCGCACGGTGTGGTGCGGCATCGACCACCTCACCTACCACAGCATCGACTACTACTTCGTCGACAACGAGGACTACTTCGGCCGCGACTCGGTCTATGGCGACTTCGACGACGGCGAGCGATTCGCGTTCTTCTCCAAGGCCATCACCGAGGCCATCGGGCGCATCCCGGAGCTCAACGGCATCGACGTGCTGCACTGCAACGACTGGCAGACGGCCATGGCCTGCGTCTTTTTGCGCGAGTTCTACCGCGGCCTGCCCGGCTACGACAACGTGAAGACCGTCTTCTCGATCCACAACGTCAAGTTCCAGGGCCAGTACGGCGAGGACGTCATGAGCGACATCTGCGGCCTTGCCGACACCGCGGCCGCGGGGCAGCTCTACGTGGGTCCCAAGACGATCAACTTCATGAAGGGCGCCCTGCTCTATGCCGACACCATCACCACGGTGAGCCCCACCTACGCCGAGGAGCTCAAGCTGCCGTTCTACGGCGAGGGCCTCGAGGGCATCTTCCAGGAGCGCGCCTGGAAGCTCCACGGCATCCTCAATGGCATTGACCTGCAGGAATACGACCCGCACATGGACACGGGCATTGCCCAGAAGTTCTCGGCCGACGACCTGTCTGGCAAGGCCGCCTGCAAGGCCGCCCTGCAACGGGAGCTGGGTCTCGAGGTCGACCCCACCCGCCCGCTCGCCGTCATGGTGAGCCGTCTCACCAAGCAGAAGGGCTGCGACCTGGTGCAGTACGCGCTGGGCCGCCTGCTCGACCGCTCGGTGCAGGTCGCGGTGCTAGGCACAGGCGACAAGCAGTACGAGGACTCGCTGCGCTACTTCGACTGGAAGTACAAGGGCCAGATGTGCGCTCGCATCGACTTCGACTCGGCGCTGTCGCACCGCATGTACGCCGGTGCGGACCTCTTCCTCATGCCAAGCCAGTTCGAGCCCTGCGGCCTGTCCCAGATGATCGCCATGCGTTACGGCACGCTTCCTGTCGTGCGCGAGACGGGCGGCCTCAAGGACTCCGTTGCGCCCTACAACAAGTTCACGGGCGAGGGCACCGGCTTCTCGTTTGCCAACTTCAACGGTGATGAGTTCGCAGACTGCGTGCTCGATGCCTGTGAGGTATTCTGGACTGACAAGGGCGCCTGGGAAGGCCTCGTGAAAAACGCCATGGGCGCCGACTTTGGGTGGCGCCGTGCCGCGAATCAGTACCTGGACGTGTACCACGACCTTCACCCCGAGGTGATTCCCTACAACAAGAAACGAAGTCGCTAGGGTTCCCGCACTCGCGGTCGAGCCCCGGCCGCGAGTGCGGGGATGAAGTTGCATGTGGGCCTTTCACGATTCGCGTGACACCCTCTATAGGAATCCGTACGGCGCCGCCCCCGTGGGCGGCGCCGTCGTGCTTAAGCTCGACGTGGGTGGAGACCGCGACGCCTCGGCCACGCTGCGCACCTGGGTCGACGGCGTGGGCGAGACCTTCGTGCCCATGGTGGGCGAGCAGCTCGAGGACCGCGTGCGCTTCTCGGTTGAGTACGCCTGCGAGCAGCCCGCACTGGTCTGGTACTCGTTCGTGATCGAGCGTGGCGACGGCCGCGTGCTGCGCTATGGCGCGCACGACGGCAAGACCGGCGGCGAGGGCGTGCTGTGCGAGTGGGAGCCGCCCTCCTTCCAGCTCACGGTCTACGAGCCGCGCGAGGTCAAGCCCGCCTGGTTCACCTCGGGCATCGTCTACCAGATCTTCCCCGATCGCTACCGTCGCGGCGCCGACTGGCGTGCTCGCGTGGAGCTGGCGGGCCACCTCCACGAGAACGACTCCGCTGACGGCGTGGCAGGCACGCGCCGCAACGTCGTCGAGCGCTGGGATACCGAGCCCGCCTACGCCAAGGACGAGGCCGGCCGCGTGACCACGTGGGACTTCTACGGCGGCACCCTCGAGGGTATCCGCGACGATCTGCCGCGCCTGGCCGACATGGGTATCTCGACGCTCTACCTCAACCCCATCTTCGAGGCGCGCAGCAGCCACCGTTACGACACGGCAGACTTCATGCAGGTAGATGCCATGCTTGGCGACGAGCAGGGCTTCCGTGACCTGTGCGCCCAGGCTGCTGAGCTGGGCATCTCCATCGTGCTCGATGGCGTCTTCAACCACGTGGGCGCAGACTCGCGCTACTTCAACCGCTACGAGACCTATGCCGAGCCGGGCGCCTGGCAGGCCCACACCCAGGGCGAGAAGAGTCCCTATGCGGACTGGTTTGGTTGGAAGGACGACGGCACCTATGACGCCTGGTGGGGCGTCGACGACCTGCCCGCCATCAATGAGTCCAACCCCGACTACCAGCGGCTCATCTGCGGAAAAGACGGCGTGGTGCGCCACTGGCTTGCCACCGGCGCGCGCGGCTGGCGCCTCGACGTTGCAGACGAGCTTCCTGACGAGTTCATCGAGCAGATCCGCGCGGCCGCCACGGCCGAGCGCGCCGACGCCCTCGTGCTGGGCGAGGTCTGGGAGGACGCCTCCAACAAGGTGAGCTACGGAAAGCTCCGCCGCTACCTTCTGGGAAGCGAGCTCGACTCGGCCATGAACTACCCCTTCCGCGACGCGGTGCTCGGCTTTCTGCTGGGCACCACGAGCGCGCCCGACGCCGCCGAGAGCCTTGCCTCCATCACCGAGAACTACCCGCTCGAGGCCCAGGCCGCCTCGCTCAATCTCTTGTCGAGCCATGACCGCCCGCGCCTCATGAGCGTGCTGGGCGGCGCCCTGGGCCACCCCGACTGGCAGCCCTGGCCCGACGACTTCCCGGGCCGCCTCACGGATGGCGAACGCGGCCTTGCCAAGGGCCGCTTCTGGCTCGCGACCCTCATGCAGATGACCTACCTGGGCGTTCCCAGCATCTACTACGGAGACGAGCTGGGCATGGAGGGCCTGTCCGACCCCTACAACCGCGGACCCTACCCCTGGGCGAGAGGCGACGCTGGCGCGAGCGGGGAGGCCGTGGGCGAGCTCGTCACCGGCGACGCCGACTGCCGCACGATGTATCGCAACGTCATCCAGCTGCGCCGCAGCCTGCCCGTGCTCACGGACGGTCTCGTGCGCCCCCTTGCCCCGTGTGACGACGTGCTGGGCTGGTGGCGCCTCCCGCAGGGCGGCGAGGGCATGAGCGCGTGCGTGCTCGCGAACCGCAGCCTCTCCGAGTGGCATGACGTCTCGGTCGAGGACCGCGGGGCCCGCGCGAGCGAGGTCATCGGCGGCGCCGAGCTGCGCCGCGAGGGTGGCCGCGTGGCGCTTACGCTGGCACCCCTTGGCAGCGCGGTCATCGTGTTCGACGACGGCGCGGGGCTGGCCCGCCCGCTCGAGACGGGCACGGGCGTCGTGTGCCACGTGACGTCGGTCCCCAACGGCGGCAGGCCCGGCACGCTGGGTACTCCCGCGCGCGCCTTCGTCGACTGGCTCGAGGCGAACGGCCAGCGCTACTGGCAGATCCTGCCGGCCAACCCCACCGACGGCTTTGGCTCGCCCTATGCGGGCACCTCGGTCTTCGCCGGAAACGAACGCCTGCTGGCCGTGCAGGGCGAGGAGCTGCGCGCACGCATGGAAGCCTTCGAGCCCGACGCGGTGTACGAGGAGTTCATGCAGGCAAACGCCGAGTGGCTCGACCCCTATGCGTGCTACGCGGCCATCGCCGAGCTCACGGGCACCGACGCCTGGCAGACCTGGCCCGAGCGGTGGCGCCGCTACGCGCCCGAGCTGCTCGACGACCCGCGCCTTGCAGACGGCATCCGCCTCCATCGCTTCGCCCAGTGGGAGTTTGAGTGGGAGTGGATGGACCTGCGCGCCTACGCCAACGCGCGCGGCGTCCAGATCATCGGCGACATCCCCATGTACGTGGCCGCCAACTCGGCAGACGTCTGGGCTACGCCCGAGCAGTTCTGCCTCAACGCCGACGGTAGCGCGAGCCTGCAGGCGGGCACCCCGCCCGATGCGTTTGCCAAGGACGGCCAGCTGTGGGGCAACCCCTGCTACCGCTGGGGCGCCATGCGCGTCGACGGCTATGACTGGTGGATGCGCCGCCTGGCCCGCACGTTTGCGCTCTATGACGTCACGCGCCTCGACCACTTCCTGGGCTTCCAGAACTACTACGGCGTGCCCGCCGGCAAGGGTGCGCTCGAGGGCGCCTGGCACGAGGGCCCGGGCATCGAGCTGTTCCGCCGCGCTCACGAGCTGCTGGGGCCGCTGCCGATCATCGCCGAGGACCTGGGCTCGGTTACGCCCGCGACCCGCGCGCTGCTCGCCCAGGTGGGCTGCCGCGGCATGGACGTGCTGCAGTTTGCCGATGGCGACGTGCGCGGCGGCTGGCAGCCCAAGGCCGGCAAGGTGGCCTACACCTCGACGCACGACACCCAGACGCTCGTGGGCTGGTGCGCCGAGCGCTTTGGCCTCGACGAGCCCGCGGCCCGCGAGCTGGCCGACCGCCTCATGAGACAGACCTACGCCTCGGCCGCCGACGTCGTGATGTGCACGCTGCAAGACGCGGCGCTGCTGGGAGACGACGCCCGCATGAACGTGCCGGGCGTGGCCGAGGGCAACTGGAGTTGGCAGGCGACCGACGAGCTGCTGCCCTCGGCCGACGCCTACTTGCGCGAGCTGGGCGCCGCGCGGGGTTAGACCGCCAACTGCAGCGCCCCTGCCCGGTCGCCCGTGCCAAACGGTACAATCGCAGGCATGAGACCAGTGCGCGCCGACCCCACACCCACGGGGCCGGCCGCTTTGCATGCCGAGGGGTTGCCCATGCTCATCAACCGCGTATCGCGCCAGCTGCTCGCCGCGCCCGAGCTGCTTGGGGCCATGTCTGACCTGCGCTGTGGCAAGGACGTCGTCCTGTCCGTCTCGCAGAGCGCCCGCACGCTCGTGCTCGCGAGCGTCTGGGCGGCCGACCCGCGCCCCTGCCTGTTCGTGGTGTCGGGCGAGGAGGCGGCGGACCGCGCGGCCAAGGCGCTCGCCGCCTGGCTGGGCCAGGACCTCGTGCTGCGCTATCCCGAGCGCCGCGACCTGCCCTGGAAGACCGACGCCGCCGACGACGCCGTCATCGGCGCGCGCACCGAGGCCATCGGCCGCCTCGCCTGTGGCGACCCTTGCGTCGTGGTGGCCTCGGGCCGCTCGCTTTTGCGCCGCGTGCCGCCCGTGGGCTCGGGCTACTGGGCAAGCTCCACCTTCTCGGCGGGCGACGAGGTGCCCTTCGAGGACGTGGGCGCGTTGCTCGTGGGGCTGGGCTACGCCGACGTGGGCGAGCTCGACGGCCCCGGCACCTTCCACATTCACGGCGACGCCGTCGACGTGTTCCCCTCGCAGGACACGGTGCCCGTGCGCATCGAGTTCTTTGGCGACGAGATCGACCGCGTGAGGCGCATGGTCGGCGCTACCGGCCAGACCATCGGCGACCTCGAGAGCGTCACCGTGCGCCCCTGCCGCGAGCTCGCCCTCACCGACGAGACAATCGCCCGCGCGCGCAAGGCCCTGTGGACCGACGCCCAGGCGAGCACCGCCGTTGCCGCCGCCCTCGAGCTCATCGAGGCGCGCAGCCCCGAGCCCTCGCTCGACCGCTACCTCGCCGCCCTCTACGGCAAGACGGCGAGCCCGCTCGAGCACATCGCGGCCGAGACACTCGTCTGCCTAGCCGAGCCCCGCTCCCTGTTCGACGACTGCACCCGCGCCTCCGACGAGGTCGAGCAGCTCGCGAGAAACGCGGGCGCTGAGACCGCCGGCCTCTACACACTGCCGCGTGAGCTCGACTTTGGCTCCCAGCAGCGTCTCTCGTTCGCGAGCATGCTGCGTGCCGGCACCTCCGTCACCGCCGAGCTGCCCATTCGCCAGCCGGGCATCGCCGGCTCCGACACGCGCCTTCTGGGCCGCGTGCGCCAGCTCATCAACGACAACTGCGCGGTGCTCTTCGCCGTGCCCGACCGCGCCACGCGCGAGCACCTCGAGCTCAACTTTGGCGACGAGCACATCATGTTTGGAGAGTCGCTGGCCCAGGCCGCCGAGAACGGCGTGCCGGCCCTCGACCCGTCTGCTAACGACCCCGCCGCGGCGCCGCCCCTGCCTCGCGGCCAGGTGACCTTCATGGACGCCGCCGTGCCCGCGGGCATTGTTGCCCCCACGGCCAAGCTTGCCGTGCTGTCGGTGGGCGACCTGTCGGTACGCATGGCCCGCCACCGCGCCCGCCGCCGCGTCGACCCCACGAGCATCACGTTTCCCTTCAAGCCCGGCGACTACGTCGTCCACGCCACGCACGGCATCGCGCTGTTCGCTGACATCGTGCGCCAGGAGGTGGGCGGCAAGGAGCGCGACTACTTCCTGCTCGAGTACGCGGGCCAGGACAAGCTCTTCGTGCCGCTCGAGCAGGTCGACCGCATCACCCGCTACGTGGGCCCCGATGGCTCGAGCCCGCGCCTCACGCGCCTCAACACGGCTGACTGGTCGCGCGCAACAAACAAGGCGCGCAAGAACGCCAAGCGCCTCGCCTTTGACCTCGTCGACCTCTACACCCGCCGCGCGAGCGTCCAGGGCCACGCGTTTGCCCCCGACACGCCCGAGCAACAGGAGATGGAGGCCTCGTTTAGCTACGAGCTCACCCCAGACCAGAAGACCGCCGTGGCAGACATCAAGGCAGACATGGAGACGGCCCGTCCCATGGACCGCCTGCTGTGCGGCGACGTGGGCTTCGGCAAGACCGAGGTGGCCCTGCGCGCGGCCTTCAAGTGCGTGGCTGAGGGCCGCCAGGTCATGGTCCTGTGCCCCACCACGATCCTTGCCCAGCAGCACTACGAGACGTTCTTCAACCGCTTTGCCCCGTTCGACTTCGAGGTCGACGTCATGAGCCGCTTCCGCACCACCAAGCAGCAGAGGCTTGCCCTCGAGGGCTTCGCGAGCGGCAAGATCTCGGTGCTCGTGGGCACGCACCGCCTGCTCTCGAGCGACGTCAACCCCCACGACCTGGGCCTCGTCATCGTCGACGAGGAGCAGCGCTTTGGCGTGCAGCACAAGGAGCAGCTCAAGAACATGCGCGAGCAGGTCGACGTGCTCACCCTGTCTGCCACGCCCATCCCGCGCACCATGCAGATGGCGATGAGCGGCGTGCGCGACATGAGCATGATCATGACCCCGCCGCCGGGCCGCCTGCCGGTCAAGGTGACGGTGGGGGAGTACGACCCCGACGTCGTCTCAGCGGCGATCCGCGCCGAGCTCGCGCGCAAGGGCCAGGTCTACTATGTGTCGAACCGCGTCAAGACCATCGACGAGGCAGAAGCCCGCGTGCTCGAGGCCGCGCCCGAGGCCCGCGTGGGCGTGGCGCATGGCAAGATGAGCGCCAAGCAGGTCGAGGACATGATGATGAAGTTCCAGCGCGGCGAGATCGACGTGCTGGTGGCGACCACCATCATCGAGAGCGGCATCGACAACCCGCACAC
>NZ_CEVYAT010000052.1:0-9522 GCF_982402205.1 Parolsenella sp.
GCGCCAAGAAGGTCAGCCCCGAAAAGCCACGCGACGGCCGGCCGCGCCCTCAGCGGCGCCCTTACCAAAACGTAACGCTCTTCGCCCCACACGAACGCCATCTCTGCGAGATACTAGAACCTCAAGGGAAGCCACGTCGTGAGGGGCGTTTTCTATGGGCAAGAAGAAGGACAAGAAGCGCGAGGCAAAGCTCGACGAGCTGGGACGCCGCGCTGCGGAGCTCGCGGACGAAACGCCCAGCCCCGCCAACGAGAGGAAGCCCAAGCGCGGCTCCAAGCGCGACTTCTCCTACACGCAGAACCGCGAGGTCAGCTCGCTGCGCTTTGACGACCGCGTGCTCGACGAGGCCTTCGACGAGACGGTGCCGCTGTTCGAGCGCATCAAGTTCTGCGCCATCTTCCAGAGCAACATGGACGAGTGGTTCATGATCCGCATCGGCGGCCTGTCCGACCTCGCCGAGCTCAAGCACCAGCCCGCCGACAACAAGAGCGACGAGACGCCCGCCGAGCAGCTCGAGAGCGTCTTCGGGCTGCTCCCCGGCATGTACGAGCGCCGCGAGAGCTGCCTCACCGACCTCGAGGCGCGCCTTGCCCTCGAGGGCGTGGAGCGCGTGAGCCCCGCCCAGTACACCGACGCGGACCTCGTGGCCGTCTCGAGGCGCTTCGAGGCCTCGCTCGCCCCGATTCTCTCGCCCATCATCATCGACCCGCGCCACCCCTTCCCCAACCTGAGAAATGACGTCATGTACGTGGCGTGCTCGCTCGACGGCGTCGACGAGCACGACATGCTGGGAATCGTCGAGGTGCCGCCCACCGCGGCGCGCATCGTGTGGCTGCCGAGCGGCGAGGGCCGCGTGCGCTACACACTTGTCGAGGACGTTGTGAGCTCGATGCTCTCGCGCTGCTTTGGATCCTACGTGCCCACGAGCTCGGCCGTGTTACGCGTGACGCGCAACGCCGACATCGACCCCGACGGCGAGGGCGTCGAGGAGGAGGAGGACTACCGCCAGCACATGAAGAAGGTGCTCAAGCGCCGCAGCCGCCTGCAGCCCGTGCGCCTCGAGCTCACGGGCGCGCTCGACGAGAGCCTCGTGACGCTCGTGCGCAAGGAGCTGGGGCTCGAGAAGCGCCGCGTCTTTCGCCTCTCGACCCCGGCCGACCTCTCCTACGTCTACGCGCTCGAGAACCGCCTGCCCGCAACCCGCAAGGCGGTCCTCACCTTCACCCCGTTCGAGCCGCAGCCCTCGCCCATGGTCGACGCCAGCCGCCCGATGCGCGACCAGATCGAGGACCACGACGTGCTGCTCACCTACCCCTACGAGAGCATGGGGCCGCTGCTGCGCCTGATCCACGAGGCCGCCAACGACGACGCCTGCATCTCGATCAAGATCACGCTCTACCGCGTGGCGCGCCACTCGCGCCTGTGCGAGAGCCTCGTGGCGGCCGTCGAGAACGGTAAGGATGTCACGGTGCTCATGGAGCTACGCGCCCGTTTTGACGAGCAGAACAACATCGAGTGGGCCGAGCGCCTCGAGGAGGCCGGTTGCACGGTCATCTACGGCTCCGAGGGCTTCAAGTGCCATTCGAAGATCTGCCAGATCACCTACCACGACAACCGCGGCCTGTCGCGCGTCACCTGCCTGGGCACGGGCAACTTCAACGAGAAGACGGCCCGCCTGTACAGCGACTTCATGCTCATCACGGCGCACCCCGGCATCGCCGAGGACGGCAACGCCTTCTTCCGCAATCTGTCGCTGGGTAACCTGCGCGGCACCTACCGCTTCCTGGGCGTGGCCCCCCTGAGCCTGAAGCCCCTCGTGATGGGCGGCATCGACCGCGAAATCGCCCGTGCCCGCGCCGGCGAGCCCGCACGCGTCTTCCTCAAGATGAACTCGCTCACCGACCGTGACGTCATCGACCGCCTCGCCGACGCGAGCCAGGCGGGCGTCGAGGTGGTCATGATCATCCGCGGCATCTGCTGCATGCTGCCGGGCGTCAAGGGACGCACGACGGGCATCGAGATCCGCCAGATCGTGGGACGGCTACTCGAGCACGCGCGCATCTACTCGTTTGGCGTTGACGCCGACACGATCTACCTCAGCAGCGCCGACATGATGACGAGAAACACCGAGCGCCGCGTCGAGATCGCCTACCCGGTGCTCGACCCCACGTGCCGCCGCATCGTCTGCGACTACATGGCCCTGCAGCTCTCCGACAACGTGAAGGCACGCCGCCTCACGAGCAAGGGCACCTGGGCCCCCATCAAGCGCAGGGAGGGCGAGCCGGCCATCAACTGCCAGGAGCAGCTCATGGCGCGCGCCTACGCCCGCGCCCACGAGCTCGAGCCGCAGGCGGTGGCCCCGCTCGCGCCCGAGCCCATGCCAACCACGACGATAGCCGCGGTGGACGAGACGGTCGCCGCCACCGAGGCGGCCGAGGCGGCCGCGCCCATGACGGCCGCCGCCAAGGCTAAGCAGGTCGAGCAGGTCGAGCAGGTCGACCAGGCAGCCGCAGCCAAGCATGGGCCCGCGGTCGCACCCATGGCGCAGCCAGCCATCGAGGACGAGCCCGAGCCGGCGGCTCACGTCGAGGCCCACGTCATCGAGGATGAGCAGCCCGCCCAATCGAAGGTCGCCGACGCAGACGCGCCCAGTGAGCAGCCCGCCGCGCCCGGAACGCTTGCCAAGCGCGCCCCAGGCCGCCTCGTGCGCGCCCTCGCGATCTTTGGTCTTGGCTTCAAGACGCTGTTCGGAAAGGACGAACAGCGCTAGCATCTAAGGGTTGAAAGATACCCAGACGCCCCGCGGGCCAACCCCATGCCCGCGGGGCCAGAAAGCAGGACACGCGCATGAAACTCGCCATCGAACGCATGACCTACGGCCCCGACGCCATCGCCCACACCCCCGAGGGCAAGACCGTCTTCGTGAGCGGGGCGGTGGCCGGAGACGTCGTCGAGGCCGAGCTCGTGAGCGACGGCAAGTCCTTCTCCAAGGCCCGAACGGTCAAGGTCCTCGAGCCCTCCCCCAACCGCGTGGCCTGCGAATGGATGCTCGCCGACGTGCTGGGCTGCGCCCCCTGGGCGCACCTTGCGCGCGCCGCGCAGCTCGAGGCCAAGCGCACCAACGTCGTCGACAGCCTGCTGCGCGTGGGGCATCTCGCCGACGCGGAGGAGCTCGTGGCCCCCTGCGAGGCCCCAAGCGACGGCTGGCGCTACCGCAACAAGGCCGAGCTCGCCTTTGTGCGAGACGGGCGCCACGCCACGCTGGGCATGTACGGCACGGACGGTTCCACGGTCATCAAGGTCGAGGACTTCCCGCTGCTCGACATCCCGGCGAAGGGCCGCGAGTCCAAGCTCGTGAAAAACGTCTCGGGCGCCCTGTCCTACCTCGCGAGTTCCCATGAGCTCGACATCGAGCGCGTGGGCATCCGCCGCTCGAGCCGTACGCGCGACCTCGAGATCGCCATCTGGACGCCCACGGGAGCTTTCCCGCGCGCCCAGGCGCGCCGCGTGCTCGAGAACGTGGGCGCCACCTCACTCGTGCGCGTCATGACCAAGGGCCCCGCGAAGGCGCGCAAAGTCGCGGGCGTCGAGCGACTCGACGGCGCCGGCAGCTGGACCGAGCGCATCGCCGGTAACGTCATGCGCCTCTCGGCCCCGAGCTTCTTCCAGGTGAACACCCCGGGCGCCGAGCGCCTCGTCGACCTCGTGCTCGACGCGCTCGACCCGCAGGAGAACGACATCGCGATGGACCTCTACTCGGGCGCCGGCACCTTCACGCTGCCGCTCGCGCGCTACACGAGCTTCGTCGACGCCGTGGAGTCCTACGGCCCGGCCGTGCGCGACCTGCGCCGCAACCTCGAGGACGCGCGCCTCGACAACGTTGATGCCGTGGGCGGCGACGCGGACCGCGAGTTCCCCGACGACGAGGCCGACATCATCGTGGTCGACCCGCCGCGCGCGGGCCTTGCCGAGAACGTCGTGCGCCAGCTCTCCGAACAGCCCGCCCGTGCCATCGCCTACGTGAGCTGCGACCCGGCGACGCTTGCCCGCGACCTCGCGCGCTTCCGCGAGTTGGGCACCTACGAGATCGCCTCGGTGACGCCCGTGGACCTCTTCCCCCAGACCTTCCATGTCGAGACGGTCACTAAGCTCGTCCGCCGCTAGGGCACGGCCGCGCGCCGCAGGCGGTGCCCAAGGCCCAGGCGCAAGGCAACAAACTCCCGCTACGACACGAGGCTCCCTTCGCGATACCATGGATGCGACCATCCACGCGAAGGGAGCTTTTCCATGCCTAGGGTTGCCATTCTTCTTGCCGACGGCTTTGAGACGATCGAGGCCCTGGCCCCTGCGGACGTGCTGCGCCGCGCAGGCGTCGACATCTCACTCGTGACCATCAACGACACGCCGCACGTGACGTGCTCGCACAACATTGGCATCGACTGCGACGCCACGATTGACGCCTACGACTTCTCGGCCTGCGACCTCATCGTTTTGCCCGGCGGCATGCCCGGCACCAAGAACCTGCGCGCCAGCGAGCGCGTCTGCGAGCTCGTGCGCGACTTCATGGCCACGCGAAAGGTGGGCGCCATCTGCGCAGCCCCCTCGATCCTAGCCGAGCTTGGCCTGCTCGTGGGCCGCACCGCCACCTGCTACCCCGGTTGCGAGGGCGCCTTCCCCGCGGGCGTGAGGCCCACCGAGCTCGGCGTCTACGTCGACGGCAACCTCGTGACGGCCTCGGGTCCCGGGTTTGCCGTGGCGTTTGGCCTGGCCCTGCTCGAGCAACTCATGGGCGAGAAGGCCGCGAAGGACGTTGCCACCGGCATGCTCGTTGCGGGGCGTGAGTAGCGCATGGGCCTCTTTGACCTCAAACTTCCGGGGCGCCTCATTCTTGCCAGCGGCTCGCCCAGGCGCGTCGAGCTCGTACGCGAGATGGGCATCGAGCCCGCAGTGCTGCCTCAGGACGTCGACGAGACGCCGCTGCCCGACGAGGGCGCCCGTGCGCTCGTGACGCGTCTCGCCCAGCTCAAGGCCACCAGTGCCCTGGCAGATGCACGGGAGGGCGACATCATCCTCGCCGCCGACACGACGGTTGCCATCCACGACAAGGAGCTGGGCAAGCCCGCTGGCGAGGCCGAGGCTCGCGCCATGCTTGCCGAGCTCTCGGGGCTCACGCACGAGGTCTACACCGGCGTCTGCCTCATCCGCAAGGGCAACCCTAACCAGAAGGTTTCCTTCTCGGAGGTGACCGAGGTCGAGTTCTATGACCTTTCCGAAGAGGAGATCGCCGCCTACGTGGCCACCGGCGAGCCGCTCGACAAGGCGGGCGCCTATGGCATCCAGGGCCTGGGCCGTGCTCTCGTGCGCGAGATTCGCGGCGACTACTTCAACGTCGTGGGCCTGCCCGTGGCTCACACCCTGCGCGAGCTCGCGAGGCTTGCCGAAGCCAAGGCCTAGCCGGGGCGCACCCAGATTAGACAAATTAGGGAGGGGCTCGTCGCACGTACGCGACGAGCCCCTCCCCTTTACCAATAAACTGCAGCTAGACGGCCTAGAACTTCATCTTGCCGCCAGGCATACCGCCGCCCATGCCCATGTTCTTCATCATCTGCTGGAGCTGGCGCTTCTGCTGCTTGCGGTTGCCGCCCGCTCCCATCATGCCGCGCACCTTGCCCATCATCTTGTTCATCTCGCCCCACTGCTTCATGAGCTGGTTGACCTCCTGGACGGAGTGGCCCGAGCCCTTGGCGATGCGGGCGCGGCGCATGCCGTTGATGGTCTTGGGACGAGCACGCTCCTCCTTGGTCATCGAGTAGATGATGGACTCGATGGCGCGCATCTGCTCCTCGGTGTTGTCGCCACCCATCTGGCGCAACGCCTTGTCGCCGCCGGGCAGCATGCCCAAGATCTTGCCGACGCCGCCCATCTTGCGAATCTGCTTCATCTGGTTAAGCATGTCGTCCATCGTGAAGCCCTCGCGCAGCATACGCTCGGCGTCCTCGGCGGCCGCGGCGTCGGCATTGGCCTGGGCGGTCTCGATGATGCCCACGACGTCGCCCATGCCCAGGATGCGCTTGGCCATGCGGTCGGGGTGAAACACCTCGAGGGAGTCGGGCTTCTCGCCCATCGAGACGAACTTGATGGGCTTGCCGGTGACGGCACGCACCGACAGAGCGCCGCCGCCACGGGCGTCGCCGTCGAGCTTGGACATGATGACGCCGTCGAAGTCCGTGCGGTTCGCGAACTCGGTCACGACGTTCACGATGTCCTGGCCGGTCATGGCGTCGACGACCATGAGCACCTGGTCGGGCTTCACGGCGCGCTTGATGTCGACGGCCTCCTGCATCATGAGCTCGTCGATCTGCAGGCGGCCCGCGGTGTCGACGATCACGATGTCACGCAGGTGGTCGACGGCGTCGCGCACGGCCTCGGAGGCGATCGCCACGGCGTCCTTGCCATCACCTCGGTAGACCGGCACGCCGATCTCGCCGCCGAGGGTCTCGAGCTGGTCTGCCGCCGCGGGACGGTGGGTGTCGCAGGCGGCGAGCTCGGGCGAGTGGCCCTGCTTCTTGAGCATGTAGGCGAGCTTGGCGGCCGCGGTGGTCTTGCCCGAGCCTTGCAGGCCCACGAGCATGATGACGTTGGGCGTGCGGTTCTGCATGAGCGTGAGCTTACTCTCGCCCGAGCCGAGCAGCTCCGTGAGCTCCTCGAGTACGACCTTGACGACGTTCGGGGCGGGCGTGAGCGAGCTCAGGATGTCGGCCGTGAGGCAGCGCTCCTTGCAGCGGGCCACGAAGTCCTTGACCACGCGGAAGTTGACGTCGGCCTCGAGAAGCGCCATGCGAATCTCGCGCATCGCGACGTTGATGTCGTCCTCGGTGAGCTTGCCCTTGCCGCGCAGCTTGTCAAAGGTGTCTGTGAGGCGGTCGGAAAGCGAGTCGAACATGCAGGTCTCCTTGCTGGAAGTGCGAATACGTAGCTGGTAGAGGGCGTGCCCACGGGGTCATGTGGCCCCACGGGCACGCGAGGAAGCAACCTAGAGGCTCTCGCCCACCAGGGCGCGGCAGAAGGCCAGGGCGTCGAAGCGCTGGAGATCCTCCATCTGCTCGCCCACGCCGATACGCCAGATGGGCAGGTCGAGGTCGTGGGCAATCTTGACGGCGATGCCGCCCTTGGAGGTGCCGTCAAGCTTGGTCACGATGAGGCCGTCGAGGTCGAGAGCGTCGTTGAATTCGCGCGCCTGGTTGAGGCCGTTCTGGCCGGTCGTGGCGTCGACGACGAGCACGACCGTCACGGGCATGCTCGCGCGCTTGCGCGTGACCGAGACGACCTTCGCGAGCTCGCGCATGAGCTCGGGGCTCGTATGCAGGCGGCCCGCCGTGTCAATGAGCACGAGGTCAGAAGCCTGCTCCTCGGCGCTCTCGATGACGTCGTAGCAGACGCTCGCGGGGTCGGCGCCGCGCTCGCGCGTGACGACCTCGACGCCACTGCGCTCGCCCCAGACCTTGAGCTGCTCGATCGCCGCGGCGCGGAAGGTGTCGGCACCGCCGATGAGGACGCGCTCGCCGCGCTCCTTGGCGGCACCGGCGAGCTTGCCCACCGTGGTGGTCTTGCCCGCGCCGTTGATGCCCACGAACAGCACGCAGCTCGGCGTGTCGTCGAACGGGTCGGTCTTGGCGACCGGGAACGTCTCGGCCAGGCGCTTGGCCAGGGCCTCACGCATCTGGTCGGCCGTGTGGAGGGCCTTCTTGGCGGCCAGCTCGCGCAGGTCGTCGACGACCTCCATGGCGACCTCGGGGCCCATGTCGCCCATGACGAGGGTGTCCTCGAGGTCCTCCCAGAACTGCTCGTCGACCTCGCCGCCCATGTAGAAGATCTGGTTGAGCGCCTCGCGAGACTTCTCGAGGCCCTTCTTCAAGCGGTCAGCAAGCCCCATCAGGCATCGACCACCTTTCCTGTCGCGCGGTCAAGCCGCTGGGATACAACATGGCTCACGCCGTCAGCCTGCATGGAGACGCCATAGAGGACGTCAGCCTGCTCCATCGTGCGCCTCTGGTGAGAGATGACGATGAGCTGCGTGGTGGCCTTGAGCTGCTCGATGGCGTCGAGCAGCTTGTCGAGGTTGGAGTCGTCGAGAGCGGCCTCAACCTCGTCGAAGACGTAGAACGGCACCGTGCGGGTGCGGTAGACGGCGAAGAGCAGCGCGAGGGCCGTAAGCGACTTCTCACCGCCACTCATGAGCGTCATCTTTGCGATGCGCTTGCCGCGGGGCTGGGCCACGACCTCGATGCCCGTCTCGGCCGGGTGGTCGGGGTCGGTCATCTCGAGGTGTGCCTTGCCACCAGGGAAGAGCAGGCCGAATATCTCGACGAAGTTAGCGTTCACGGCCTCGAACGTCGAGAGGAACTGGCGGCGCATCTTGCGGTCGATGGCCGCGGTGATCTTGGTGAGGGCGCCGCGGGCGCTCTCGAGGTCCGCGAGCTGAGCTGCGATGTAGTCCGCGCGCTCCTTGAGCTTGGTGTACTCGTCCATCGCCACCTGGTTCACGGGGCCCAGCCCGTCGATCTGGCGGCGCAGGGCGTCGACCTCGCGCTCGGTGGCCTCGCGGTCGTCGGGCTCGGGCATCTGGAGGGCCTCCTCGAGCACGTGGCGGCCGTCTGCCGTGATCTGCGCGATGGCCTGCTCGACGCGTACCTCGAGCTTGCCCGAGTCGACCTTGAGGGAGTTCTGGGAGGCGCGGGCGGCCTCGAGCTCGGTGGTGACGTCGGCCACCTGCTTCTTGGCGTCGCCGATCGTCTTCTTGAGGGAGTCGGAGTCTGCCTCGGCAAGGCTCGCGCGGTCCCTCAGGCGCTCGGCCCACTCGAGGCAGGCAGCATGGATTGCCTCGTAGCGCTCGTGGAGCGGGTCGATGCGCAGGCGCAGAACCTCGAGCGAGCGCGTGCCCTCGCGGGCGGCGCGATCGCGCTCGGTGAGCTCGTCGATGCGGGTCTTGAGCTGGGACTCGCGTCCCTCGAGGTGGGTCAGGCGCTCGCGCGAGGTGGCGAGCTCGAGGCGGGCGTCGGCCGCCTTCTTGGTGGCGCTGTCCTCGGCACGCGACGCCTCGCGGCGGCGGTCCTGGGCCTTCGCGAGATCTTCGGCGATCTGCGCGAGGCGGGCGCGCCCCTCCTCGATCTTGGAGGCGAGCTCGTCCAGGCGCGGGCGGGCCTTTGCGACGCGCTCGGTGGCGGCCTCGCGCTTGGCGGTGACCTGTGCGCGCTCGTCGGCGGCGCTCGCGACCTGGCCCTCGAGGCGACCGACCTCGGACGTGACGGAGCCGTGCTCGCTCTCGAGGCGGCTCACCTCGCCCTTGGCCTCGCTCGCGGCGGCGCGGGCGTCCGCGAGGGCGCTCGCGGCGGCGTCGACCGCAGCCGATGCGTCTGAGACGGCCTGGTCATGCTCGGCGAGGCTTGCCTCGAGCTCGGGTAGCTGGCCCTCGAGCTCGGCGATACGGCGGCGGCGCTCGAGGGTGCCGGCCGCGGCGCCCGC
>NZ_CEVYAT010000053.1:0-9500 GCF_982402205.1 Parolsenella sp.
GCTCCAGATAGGGCTTATCCGCATCTCGGGTGATGACGCGACCGTTGCCGACAATAAGCATGGTGCTCCCTTCGTTGTCTCAGGCGGGGTTTGTCACCTTTGACCAGTGGTACCGTGCCTCGCGCGCCGAACCATTTCGGAGGCGGGCCCTCCCCCGCACTCGCGCATGCGACCATGCAAATCGCATAGTGCAATTGTCCCCAAAGCAATGCCGTTGGGCTCGAGAACTCAGCTTAACGGCAGTGGGCAAACAGAATGTTATCAAACCTAACTATTTGTAATAACTGCAGGTTTATGGAAGGTTGCGAATTAGTGACCGCTCGAGGGCAAATCGGTGAACGGTAGTTGCCCACAAACCTTGAACACACATTGTTAGCTGCGGTTTCGTTAGTTGGTTTTGAGAACAACGCATGTTCGGGGGCACGCCGTCGGGCCTGGCGCCTCCCGACGTGCCAAATGCGCCTGCAGGTCCTCCCCATGGCATACGACCGACACGAGCGGAAAGCCAGTCATATGACGGAGGGGCATGGCGAAGGGGAAGGGCCGTCGGGGGCAGGTTGAAGGAGCGATATGGCTCAGGGCTAGTCGAGGTTGATCTCGCGGCCGCGGACGTACTTGCGGGCGATCTTGCCGCCCTCCTCGGCGAGGTAGACGTAGCGCTCGACGCGCTCCCACACGTCAAGGTCGCGCGGGGTGGCGATGGCGGAGTCGTCGAGGACGAGGGCGTCGAACTCGTAGCCCTCCTCGAAGGAGCCAACCTTGCCAAAAAAGGAGCCGCCGCCCACGGTGGCGAGCCACAGGGCCTCCTGCGTGGTGAGCGCGGCCAGGCTGTCGTCGACAAGGCGCCAGCGCAGCTTGGAGACGGCTACGGCGTCGGACATGCAGCGGAACATCGAGAGGTTGGCGCCGCCGGCGACGTCGGTGCCCAGGCCCACGTTCATGCCCAGGTCCATGTAGCGGCGAATCGGGGCGATGCCGCTCGAGAGCTGGGCGTTGCTCTGCGGGCAGTGGGCGACGTAGGTACCGCTCGCACGCAGCAGCTCGACCTCGCGGTCATCGGAGTAGATGCAGTGCGCCATGACAGTGCGGTTGCTGAGCAAGCCAAAGTGGTCGTAGGCGTCGCCGTAGCACTCGCTCCAGGGGCAGAGCTCCTTGACCCAGCCGCACTCGGAGGGGTTCTCGGACAGGTGGCTCTGGACGGGCAGGTTGTGCTCGCGGGCCATGTCGGCAAGCTGGGCCATGAGCTCGTCGGTGACGCTCGGGGTGAAGCGCGGGGTGATGATCGGCATCGTGCGCTCGTACTTGCCCTCGACATCGGCGAGCCAGCGTCGGGTGTCGGCCGCGGAGGCCTCGGTGGTCTCCTCGAGGTTCTCGCCACCGTTGCGGTCCATGTTGACCTTGCCCACGTAGCTCACGACGCCCGTCTGCTCGAGCTTGTCCATGAGCAGCTCGGTGCCCTCGACGTGCATGGTGCCAAAGACGACGGCGCGGGTGGTGGCGCTGCGGCGCACGTCGTTGGCGAAGATGTCATAGGCGCGGCCGGCGTACTCGAGGTCGGCGTAGTGGGCCTCCTCGGGGAAGGTGTGGGTGTTGAGCCAGTCAAGCAGCTCCAGGTCCATGCCCAGGCCGCGGAAGGCGTACTGCGGGGCGTGGATGTGGATGTCGCTCATGCCCGGGATGATGAGCTGGTCGCCGCAGTCGACGAGCGGCAGGCTCGCGTACTTCTCGGGTAGCTCGGCGAATACGCCGGCGCTCTTGCCTTCAACGCAGACGACGTAGCCGTTGGCGGTGCAGGAGACCTCCTGCGGGGTGGTGTTGTAGCAGACGTTGCCCTTGAGAACGAACGAGTTGTCCATGGTTTCTCCCATCGAAGGCGAGTGCGCGGCGCCCGCCGGTTACTTGGCTTGGCTAGATGCTAGATAAGCACGTACTTGAGGATGAAGATGGCCGCAAGGACGTACATCATCGGGCTGATCTTCTTACGGCTCTCCTTGCCACAGAACAGGTTGATGCCCACGTAGGAGATGATGCCCAGCGAGATGCCCTCGACGATGCTGTAGCAGAAGGGCATGCCCACGAAGCACAGGAAGGCGGGGATGGACTCGGAGGGGTCGGAGAAGTCGATTGAGAGCACCGAGCTTGCCATCATCGAGCCAACGAGGACGAGGGCCGGGGCCGTCGCGAAGGACGGGATGGCCAGGAAGATCGGCGAGAGGAACATCGAGAGCAGGAAGAGCACGCCGGTGGTGAGGGCCATGAGGCCGGTGCGGCCGCCCTCGGCAATGCCAGCGGCAACCTCGACCGAGCAGCAGGTGGCGGAGTTGCCCAGGACGCCGGCGATCATCGTGGCGACGGACTCGCCCATCATGGCGCCGCGCACACCGGGCATGTTGCCATCCTCGTCGAGGAGATTGGCCTTGGCGCCCAGGCCAATGAGGGTGCCGACGGTGTCGAACAGGCTCGTGAGCAGGAAGGCAAAGGCAACCACGAGGAAGCCCAGGTCGGCGATGTGCGAGAAGTCCATCTTCATGAACGTCGGGGCGATCGAGGGAACGGCGAGGCCGTTGGAGAAGTCGGGCAGCAGGCTCGCGAAGCCGGCGTCAGGGTTGGGGACGTAGAGGCCGCAGAGCTGGCAGACGATGCCAAGGATCCAGGTGATGAGGATGCCAAGCAGGATGTTGCCCTTGACGTTCTTGGCCATGAGGATGCCGGTGATGACAAGCCCGACGAGGAACAGGACAACCGAGATACCAGCCGGTTGAAGGTGCCGTCGGCCATGCTGCCGGTGAACGAGAAGATCGAGACGAGCGTGGCGGAGCTGCTGATGACGAGGCCGGAGTTCTTGAGGCCGATGATCGTGATGAACAGGCCGATGCCCGCCGAGATTGCGTACTTAAGGTTCAGCGGAATCGCGTTGAAGATCTTGTCGCGCAGGCTCGTGAGTGAGATGAGGGCAAAGACGACGCCCTCAAGAAAGATGGCGGCAAGCGCGGTCTCCCAGCTATAGCCCATGCCCAGCACCACGGTGTAGGCAAAGTAGGCGTTGAGGCCCATGCTCGGCACCAGCACGAACGGGTAGTTGGTGAGCAACGCCATCACGAGCGTGCCGAGGAAGCACACGAGCGCCGTTGCCGTGAAGACGGCGCCGGAGTCCATGCCCGTCGCGCTCATAACGGAGGGGTTCACCGCGAGCACGTAGGCGGCAGTGACGAAGGCGGTGAGGCCAGCGAGGACCTCGGTGCGGACGTTGGTCCCACGCTCCTTGAGGTGGAACAACTTGTCGAGCTTTTCTTCCATGGTGGGTTTCTCCCTTAGACCAAGGCGGGCGGCTTTTGCCCGCGTGTCGTTGAAGCCCCGGCACCGCAGGTGGCTCGTACCGTACGCGTACGCCCACCTGCGAGTTTCGTGCCGTTGGTCACGGAGAGGGGCGTGGTCCTTCGCGAAAGGTGCGACCTTCTCCGCATCGGGTAACTTGAATATAAATTCTCATCACGTTTGATAATAAAAAGTTGTTGCGAACGGTAGCAAAATGACCGCGGATGGATGGACATCCAGAGCAACAACGCCGGATGGACCCCTATTTGGGGCGGGCGGCCTGAGGTCCAGCGCGCCGGGCGCGAGAGCCGCACAAGGTGCGTGCCAAACGCAGCCAGTTATCAAAGCGCGTGCCAAACGTAGGTAGCTATGGGCCTTAGAGCCCGATTATTACCCGCGTTGGACACGCACTTGGAAGATTGACGAGAATGTTGGCTGCGCATGAGGATGCAGACCAGGAGAGGAAGGCGCGGGTCCCTACCCCTGGCGGCGGACCTGCTGCAGGTAGCGGTAGATGCTCGGCACCGAGACGTGCAGCTCGCCGGCGACGTCTGCGGCCGCGCCCTTGATGAGGAAGGTGCCCGCGGCCTCGAGCCTGCGGATGATGTCGATGCGCCCCGCCTGGTCGAGCTCGCTCGACGTCTTGCCGAGCGCCCCCAGCAGCGAGCGGACCTGCTCGGCCACGCCCGTCTCGGCACCACCGATGGAGAGGGTCTCGACGCTCGACGCCTTGTAGGCGCTGCGTACGGCGTCGAGGTTGGTGTCGCGGAACTCCTCGGAGCCGCCGTGACGGTAGGCCTCCATGAAGGCCTTGAGGCCGTCCTCGAGCGTGCGGAAGGGCTGCGGGTCGATGTTGACGCAGATGATGCCCACGATCTGGCCCTCGTCGTCGCGGATGAAGTACGACGAGCTCTGCAGGGGCCGGCCGTCTGCGGTGGTGCTCACGTAGTCGCTCACGAAGCAGTCGTCCGAGTGCTGGAGCTGCTCGGCCATCTTGAGGGAGAAGGCCGTGGCGGGCGCGCCCACCGTGCGGCCCGAGACGTGGCCGTTCACGATCTTGACGACCGAGTGGTCGGGGTCGGTGAGGTCATGCAGCACAACCTCTGTCGCGCTTCCTAGGGCAGCGCCCAGAAAGTCGATGAACGGCATGAGCTGTGCGACCTTCTCGTTCACGGAACCTCCCGCAAAATCGATTCGACGTAACTCATTATATCTTGTGACCGATACTAACTTTGTGTTAGTTTTTGCAGGTAGAACGAAACATTGGGGCGGACGAACGGTACAGAGCTCGAACGCAACCCGCCAACTTGTCCTCGCTTTTTTGGCGAAAGGTAAAACATGGACGCCGCACAGACTGACTTTTATGCTCGTCTCGCACACGCCATCGCCGTTCAGTTTGGCTCCAACTGCGAGGTCGTCGTCCATGACCTCGAGACCAAGGACCCCGAGAAGTCCATCGTCGCCATCGAGAACGGCCACGTCACGGGGCGCAGCGTGGGCGACGGCCCCAGCCACATCGTGCTCGACGCCGTAAAGGCCGGTAAGGTCCACAAGCTCTCAGACCGCCTGGCCTACCTCACCAAGACGCCCGACGGCCGCATCCTGCGCTCCTCGACCGTCTTCATCCGCAACGCCGACGACGTCCCCGTGGGCATCCTGGGCATCAACTACGACATCACGGTGCTCTCCGCCGCGGCAGACGCTCTCAACTCGATCACCGGCACGGGCCCTGGCGACGACCCCACCGGCGACCCCGAGCCCATCGTGCGCTCGGTGGCAGACCTGCTCGACGACCTCATCGAGCAGAGCGTGCAGCTCGTGGGCAAGCCCGCCGCCCTCATGAGCAAGGACGAGCGCGTGCGCGCCATCCGCTACCTCAACGACGCGGGCGCCTTCCTCATCACGAAGTCAGGCCCCAAGGTCTGCAAGTACTTTGGCATCTCCAAGTACACCCTCTACTCCTACCTCGACGAGGCCAAGGCCCAGGACTAGCCCCGGGACAATAGATGCCTGAGCAACTGTCCCAGCACGGCGCCCGCGAGCTGCACGCTAGGCTCGCGGGTGCCATTCGTTACCAAGGCGTAACGCGCCGCCTCCACGCAACGCGGGTATCCTAATGGCACTTGCACACGTGCCTTCCTGAAGCGGAGGCAAACCAAGCGCCCACGGGGCGGCAAGGAGGAACCATGGCTCGAGTCTTCAACTTCGCAGCAGGACCCGCGGCCCTGCCCGAGAGTGTGCTGGCCGAGTGCGCCAGCGAGATGCTCGACTACCAGGGCAGCGGCATGAGCGTGCTGGAGATGAGCCATCGATCTGGTGCGTACCAGAAGATCTTCGACAACACCGAGGCCACCCTGCGCCGCATCGTCGACATCCCGAGCAACTACAAGGTGCTGTTCCTGCAGGGCGGCGCCACGCTGCAGTTCGCCGGCATCCCGATGAACCTCATGGGCGCCGGGCGCGCGGGCTACCTCGTCACCGGCAACTTCGCCAACAAGGCGTGCGAGGAGGCCAGGAAGTACGGCGAGGTCGACATCCTGGCCACGAGCGAGTACACCGGCTTCGACCGCATCCCCGAGGTTGCGGGCGTGGGCGAGCTTGCCGAGGCCACGGGCTACGACTACGTCTACATCTGCCAGAACAACACCATCTTTGGCACACAGTACCACGAGCTGCCCCAGACCGGCGAGATCCCGCTGGTCGCGGACGTCTCGAGCTGCTTCCTCGCCGAGCCCATCGACGTGAGCCGCTACGGGCTCGTCTACGCGGGCGCCCAGAAGAACGCCGGGTGCGCGGGCGTCACCGTGGTCATCGTGCGCGACGACCTCATCAAGGACGGACCGGCCCTGCCCTGCTGCCCCTCCTACCTCGACTATCGCCTGCAGGCCAAGAAGGGCTCGATGCTCAACACCCCCAACACCTTTGGCATCTACCTGTGCGGCAAGGTCTACCACTGGATCGAGGAGCAGGGCGGCCTTGAGGCCATGGAGCGCATGAACCGCGAGAAGAGCGGCATGCTCTACGACTACCTCGACCACAGTCGCCTGTTCCACGGCCACGCCCAGCCCGCCAGCCGCTCCATCGCCAACGTGACGTTCCGCACCGGCGACGAGCAGCTCGACGCCGCCTTCGTCGCGGGCGCCACCGAGCGCGGCCTCGTGGGCGTCAAGGGCCACCGCCTCGTGGGCGGCATGCGCGCGAGCGTCTACAACGCCGTTCCCGTCGAGGGCGTGAGCGCCCTTGTCGACTACATGGGCGAGTTCGAGGCCACCCACACCAACTAGCAGCCACTTCGCGCGATGCGCTCGCACAGAGAAGGAGACCCCATGCGTCACATCAAGACGATCGACGACATCACCAAGGACGGCAAGGTCGAGTTTGGCGAGGGCTACGACTTCGTCGACGAGACGGCCGACGCCGACGCCATCCTCATGCGCTCGACCGACCTCCACGGCTACGAGCTGCCCGGCTCCATCCGTGCCATCGCCCGCTGCGGCGCCGGCGTCAACAACATCCCCGTCGACGAGTACGCCAAGAAGGGCGTCGTGGTCTTCAACTCGCCGGGCGCCAACTCCAACGCCGTCAAGGAGCTCGTCATCGCGATGCTCATCCTGTCGAGCCGCGGCGTCGTCCAGTCGATGAAGTGGGTGCGCGCCCACGCCGACGACCCCAACATCCTCGTCGACGCCGAGAAGGCCAAGAAGGCCTTCGTGGGCCGCGAGCTCAAGGGCAAGCGTATCGGCGTCGTGGGCCTGGGCAACGTGGGCTCCAAGGTGGCAAACGCCTGCGTCGACCTTGGCATGCAGGTCTTTGGCTACGACCCGTTCATCTCGGTCGAGCACGCCTGGGTGCTGTCGCGCGAGGTACAGCGCGTGGGCACGCTCGAGGACCTGTGCCGCGGCTGCGACTACCTCACCGTGCACGTGCCGAGCAAGGCCGACACCATCGGCATGATCGACGCCGAGGTCCTGGGGCTGCTCAACCCCGGCGCCGTCCTCATCAACTACGCGCGCGAGACGATCGTCGACGAGGACGCGGTCGACGCGGCACTGCAGGGCGGGCGCCTCTCGTGGTTTGCCACGGACTTTGCCACGCCCAAGACGGTCACGATGCCCAACGCCTTCATCACCACGCACTCCGGCGCGGGCACCGGCGAGGCCGAGGCCAACTGCGCCGACATGGCGATCTCGGAGCTCAAGGACTACCTCGAGAACGGCAACATCGCCAACTCGGTGAACTACCCGGCCTGCTCGATGGGCAAGGCGCGCGCCGCGAGCCGCATCGCCTGCCTGCACGCCAACGTCCCCAACATGATTGGCCAGATCACGGCCATCCTCGCCAAGGACAACGCCAACGTGCAGCGCATGGTCAACGAGAGCGCCGGCGAGAACGCCTACACGATGTTCGACACCGACGAGCACCTCGAGGACACGACGATCGCCGCCCTCAAGGAGATCCCGGCCGTCTACCGCGTCCGTGTCATCAAGTAACGTCCCTGGGACAATGGGTGCCTGAGCAACTGTCCCAGCCAAGGCGGCCGACGAGCCCGAGCGGGTGCGACGGCCGCCTTCCCATGAAAGGAGCGCCATGCTCGTCTCGCCCTTCTCCTGCACACGCCCCGAGACAGACCGCGTTGCCGCGACGCGCACGTTTGCCACAGCCGCCGAGCTCGACGCCGCCATCAAGGCGGGCGACTACACCTGCGACGTGTCGTGCGCGCTCTACCTTGTTGCCCACGGCGCCAATGGCGTGGTGACAACGGCCGTGGCGTGCTGCTGCGACCTGTCCGAGCTGGGCGGGAGCATCGCCTGCGGGCAGGCGTACGAGGACGAGGCCCAGCGGGTGGCGGCCCACCTCGAGGCGCTGGGGGCGCACGACGCGCCCGTCACGATCGCCTACCCCGCGAACGTGGCGCTCTCCTACATCCTGGGGGCCGCGCGCACCTCGACCCCGCTCTACAACCTGCAGCGCGCAGGCGAGCAGCTCGTGCTGTGGCGCGTGAGCCGCCCCGAGGCCGTCGAGGCCATCTGCGCCACGTTTGGGCAGCTCGAGGGGCATGTCGTGGCGGGAGAGGAGCAGGCTGCGGCAGCGGCGCTCGTGGCAGACGCCATGCGCGAGAGGCGCGGGAGCCTGGACGAGCGCGCGCCGGTGCTGCACCCGCTTGCCCTGCTGGTGACGCAAGAAGAGCTCGAGGTGTCCGACGGCAGCGTCCTGCCGCTGCAGGGACTTCTCATGCACCGCTTCGCCTAGCCCTGGGACGCTACCGCCCGTAGCTTTTCTGTCCCACGTTTCCTGCGGTTTGGGACAGTAAGGCTACGGGCTTAAGTGTCCCATTATCTGCCGCCGAAGAGACCGCCCAGAAGACCGCCTCCCGCAAGCATCTTTCTCGCGATGGCGCCCATGTCGACCTTCGAGACGTCGATGCCAAGCTTGGTGGCGATGCTGAGCAGGCGCGTGGGGTCGAGCCTCGAGAGGTCGAGAGCGTCGAGGTCGAGGCGCGACAGATCGAGGCCCGAGAGGTCGACGTCGAGTCCCTCGAGCTTGTCGAGGACGGCCATGAAGAACGACGTGAGGTCTACCCCGAGGTTGCCGCCGCAGATCTTATCGACGGTTGCCGCAGGCGCCTCGACGAGGCGCTGGGCGAGCTCGGGCGTTGCACGAATGGCCTCGACCACCTGAGCGGCGAGTGCCTGGATGTCCTGGGTCATGGGTCCTCCCTGGGTGTGGCGAGGCGCGGCGCGAGGGGCGCCGACGCGCATGGGTATAGTAGAAAGGATACAGGTGCGGGCTGCTGGCACGCGAGCTGAGAGGAGAGACGCTTGAGCACCCATGGATTCGACATCGTGGCGGCGGCCATCGCCGCAGGCGCCTCCGTGCTCGCCCTCGCCCTGGTGAGACGCGCGCGCAATCGCAGGCGCAACGGCGGCATGGAGACCCCTGCGGACGTGCGCCCGCCGGCACCCCAGGGCCTCGAGCAGACCGAGAAGGCCGCCAAGGCGGCAGCACCCGGCGCCACGCCAGCCTCCCCCGCTCCGAACGCTGCAGCCACCGTTGAGAACGGCGGCGCAGTCTCCTCCGCCAACGAGCCGCGGCCCTTCCCGCGCTCGAGCGTCGCCTCCGAGCAGCCCTTCGATGACGATGACCTCGATGCCATCGTCGACTACCTCGAGCACGAGGACGAGGGC